>JBAXGN010000166.1 GCA_037139415.1 Verrucomicrobiota bacterium
CATGGACCGCAAGGTTGCGTGCGCCTCAGTCCTACTCGACCCAGATAATTTTTTTGCCATGTCAGTCTTTATGTTTTCATTTTTCTGCGGTAAATTTGATTTATGACACGAATCATGGTCTTGTTGGCTGGATTGGCGTTGACTGTTCATGGTGCGCCAACGGAATCGTTCCGCGCCGGGTTCGCGGAAAAGGACATCACACCCGCCATCGGCATGGAGATGCCTGGCAATTACATGAAGGTCTTCCACAAGGCGCTGCATGATCCCTGCAAAGTGCGCGCGGTGGTGTTTGACGATGGTAAATCGGTGGTGGCCTTGGTGGGGGTGGATGCACTCATGGTGCCGCGTCCGCTGGTTGCGACCGTCCGCAAGGAAATCCAGGAACGCTTCGGCCTTGCGCCCTCCGCCGTGTTGGTTGGCGCATCACATTCGCACTCCTCCGGCCCCACCGGCATGGTGCAACCTGGCGAATTCGACGGTGCTTCACCGCTGGTTCAGAAACTGGCCTATGAACAATCCTCGTGTGCCGATGCCAAATACTTGGAACAAGTGCGCCGCGCCATGGTCGAGGCCGTGGGGGCCGCCATGTCCAACCGCGTGGCAGTGTTGGCCGGTGTCGGGACGGGACAGGAAGAGCGCGCCAGTTTCAATCGCCGGTTTTTCATGCAGAATGGCCTCACCTACACCCATCCCGGAAAAGGTAATCCGGAGATTGATCGCCCGGCGGGCCCAATTGACCCGCAGGTGGGCGTGATTGGCGTTTGGGATCAACAAAAGAAATTTCTCGGCTGCGTGGTCAACTACGCCTGCCATGCCACCACCAGTCCTCCCGGCATCTCTGCCAACTGGATTTATTATCTCGAAAAAACCATTCGAGGTGCGCTAGCCCCGGATGCGGTGGTCGTGTTCCTGCAAGGATTTTGCGGGGATGTGACGCAGGTGGATAACCTTAGCAAGTTTGCCGAGCGTCCCGGCGAGGAGGGCGCGCAGTATGTCGGCGGACGCGTGGGTGCCGAGGCCGTCAAGGTGCTGGTGGGTATGGCCAAAGGCGGTTTATTGCCGGTGGCCAGCCGTTCCGAGGTCCTGCTGTTACCGCGCCGGGTGCCCGATGCGGAACGAGTAAAGCAGAGTTTGGAACTGGTGCAGAAAGAGCCCAGTCCAGCCGGGCGGACCGACTGGATTTTTGCCAAGGAAACTGTGTTGCTGAACGCGATGATGTCGCACATGCCGAAAGTAGAAACAGAAGTTCAGGCGATTCAGGTCGGCCCCGTAATTTTCCTGGCGAATCCCGGCGAAGTCTTTTGCCAGTTCGGTCTCGATTTGCGAAGCAAAAGCCATTTTCCATTTACGTTCCCGGTGGAGCTGGCGAATGGATGTGTCGGCTATATCCCCACGGAAGCGGCGCTGGGTGAACACGGCGGCGGGTATGAGACGCGGTTGACGAGCTACAGCAACCTCGAATCCAACGCGGGGCGTCTCATGAATGAGGCCTTGTTGAAGCTGGAGGCCGGTTTGCAGCCGGGCTCAATTCCGCTACCACCACCCGCCCCCGCCTTTAAAGAAGCCTGGACCTATGGCCGTGTGCCGTCAGAACTAAGATGAACGGTTGAGCATGCGCTTGCGTTTTGGAATGCGGCAGTCCGCTGCCGTTTTTGGCCTCACCGATTCAAGGTAAAGTAAGTACGAGTGCAGAGCGGGTGCCCTGGTTTGGTAAAACACTCACGGGGAAAGCGCCAGCGGACAGGCGCAGTCCAAAAGCTGACGCGCGTCCCAACGTCTTTCTGGATGCAGCGGTGCCTTGACCTCACGGCACCGGGATGTTTTCCAGCAGGTGCTTCACAATGTGTTCGGTGGTGACCTCGTCCGCCTCGGCCTCGAACGTCGTGATGATCCGGTGCCGCAGCACATCCAGGGCGATGCTCTTCACATCCTGCGGCGTGACGTAACCGCGCCCGTTGAGAAACGCGCAAGCGCGCGCGGCCAGGTTCAGGTTGATCGTGGCGCGCGGCGAGCCGCCATACCGGATTTTTCCCTCCAGGTCCTTGGCGAACTTGCCCGGGTTGCGCGTCGCAAATACCAGGCGGATGATGTACTCGGTGATCTGTTCGTCCACATGGATCTGGTCCACCAGCGCGCGCATGGTGAGGATTTGTTCCGGGTGAATCACCGCCGTGAGTGCTGCGGGGCGGCTGGTTTTGGCGGCCAGGCGCATGATTTGCTTTTCCTCTTCCTCGCTTGGGTAGGTAACGACCACCTTCATCATGAAGCGGTCCACCTGCGCTTCGGGCAGCGAGTACGTGCCCTCCTGTTCGATGGGGTTCTGCGTGGCCAGCACCAAGAACGGTTCCGACAACGGGAACGACGTTTCACCAATGGTTACCTGCCGTTCCTGCATGGCTTCCAGCAGCGCGCTTTGCACCTTGGCCGGGGCGCGGTTGATCTCATCCGCCAGAATGAGGTTGGCGAAGATGGGGCCCTTCTTGGTGATATAATTGCCATCCTTCGGCACGTAAATAAGGTTGCCGACCAAGTCGCTGGGGAGCAGGTCCGGCGTGAACTGGATGCGCTGGAACTTGGTGTGAATGCATTGCGCCAGCGCGCTGATGGTGGCCGTCTTGGCCAGGCCGGGCACCCCTTCCAGCAACACGTGGCCATTGGCCAGCAGACTGATCAATAGCCGATCCACCAAGTGGCGCTGGCCGACGATGGCTTTGGCCATTTCCTGTTGTACGCCGGTAATCGCCGGGTGTAACGCCTGGATTTGCCGGTTTAAATCTTCAATTTCAGACTTCATAACAACCTTCCTGCCAGGGGCGCACCCTTTGGGATGCGCGATGCGCCTGACTTACGCGTGCGGCCAGTGTGAACTACCAAGTTCCAAGCGGCAAAACATTTTCTCGGCCAGACTGGTCATAAACCCACTGTTTCCGGCAAACAACAGATTCAGAGGCCAAGTAAAAAACGTGCCCCTTTTCTTTTGAATTTACGGCGATGTTGAGGCGTCGAATCTGTGGTCCCGGGATTGTCTGTGTAAGTAGTGTTATCCCAAGGACAAACAACCGGTAATGATCGCGTGATGTTTTTACAAACGTGTTGGCAGCGCCAGCCATGCTCTCGCGGGAACATGGCGGGTATTGTTTTTGCCCGTAACGAAGAGGGTTTATGAAAGCTACAGACCAATCTGGTACCACCATAAGTATTTCCAAGCGGACCGTCATCGTGTTGGGTTTGCTGATGCTCCTGGGCGTCGGCGCCGGCATCGGATGGTGGTGGATCAACAAACCGCCCCAGCCCGTCTGGTACGTCAAATGGCAGCTCTGGCGCTGCATCAAGAAACAGTCTGGCTATTCCGCGTTCCAGTACAATTACAAGTTCACCAACGCGCCGGATGTCGGTGCCATCCAACTCAAGGTCACCGCGTTGGAATCCAACGTGGTACCCATTCAGGAGGCGAACCACAAACTGTACCATGAATATGCGGACATGGAAAAAGACTTGGCGCCCGTTCAAAAAGAACTGGTGCCGTTGCGGACCCGCTTGACGGGTCTGCGCGCCGAATTGGCCGCCAAATCCAACCGGCTCGCCAACCAGGAAAAGCAATTGGCCGCTATCCTCAGCAACCCACCTCCAGTGCTGACGAATTACCCGGTGGCCACCTTGTCCGATGCGGACGCCCTGACCAAGGTAGTCACCGCGTTAAAATCCGAAGTCGATCCGTTATCCCTGCCACTTCAACCGTTGCGCGACGAGATCGCGGCGCTGCAAGCCAAGATCGTGGAAAAGAATCAGGCCATGCTCGCCTCCCGTCGGGAAATCAAGCTGTTGACGCGGGAACTGAACGGCGGCAAGAAGGCCGGGCCAACTACCAACGAGGTGGTGCAACTCACCCCGGAGGAAATGACCACGTTGACCAATAAAATCAATGAGTTGACCAAAAATACGATGGAACCGTTGCAAGCCGAGGCGGCCAACCTGCAAACCCAGTTGACGGCCAAACAACAGGAACTAACCGACAAACAAAAGGATTTCCAGCCCAAGTTGATGACGCTCAACGCCCTGATCAACCAGCAGGTGGCGTTGCTCGGGGTGCAGACCAACCTGGCGTGGTTGCGCACCAATGTGCCGGCGTTACAGCAGGAACTGACCGAGAAACAGGCACTGGCGGATGCCAAATTCGGCAGCATCTCCAACAAGTTGCAAATCTACGATACCAAGCGCAAGCTGTACTTGGAAAAAACCAGGGCGCTGACTCCGCAGCTAAACGAACTGGCTAACTTGCGCAAAGAGATGACCGGCAAACTGAAAGACTTTGCCGCCCAACAAAATGACTTTAACAACGGCTTTAGAAAGAAATACGACGAAGCCAAGACTTACGCTCAGATGTACACACTTCTTGGTCAGCAGCTCTGGGTGGCGGACGAATTGCTGGAACAACCCGACCCGATGCGGCGGCTTGGCCTCTTCATCGCCAACCAGACGGTCTCCTATGCCCAAGACCCCATTGAAAATTCCTGGCTGGCGGCACGCATCTGCGAGGCGTACTTGGTGCCCAACTTGGATTTGGCGGAAGACCCCAACCAGCGTCCGCCCATGACTCCCGATGCCCTGCTGCAACAATGCGCCAAGGTGTTTCGCGACAATGACGAATCGGAAAACCTGATCCAAGTGTTGAAGCTCAGCATCAAAAAGGCGGGGAACAACGCGCGCGGCGACCAGGCGCGCTTCCTGCTATCCCGAGAATATGAAAACCAGGGGGCATATCAAGAGGCGCTCAACAACCTGCGCGAAATCCGTAACACCAACACCTGGAGTCGCTACCTGAACCGTCACATCCCTTACCTCGAAGGCCGTGTCAAAAGTCAGCGGTGACGGGTGGACTGTTTTTCAGCCGAAAAACCGGGAGTTTTCAAACCATTCCACTTCCGGGATGAGTTTTAATTGCTGGTCGTTATCGTGCCCAAGTCATTGGTACCGAGGAAGTAGCCTTGCCAAAAACTTCCCGCTGGCACATTGTTTGTCACATCCTCCTGCAGTAGCGCTCCTTTAAAGGTGGTTGGGCGGCGGGTGGATGGATGGATAAATGAGCCACTGAATTGGCCATTGGCCTGATTGAGCAGGATTGAGATGGGACTGAGCGGGTTATTCATATCGGACGGCACTTTGATCACGTTGTTGTGTACTGTAATCGGGAATTGAACATCGTTGGATAAATTACCACCCATTAGATTCAAGACGCCATTCGTCCAACCCGTGGCATTGCGTCCAACTGTCGGTGTATAATATCTACGCAATTGCGGCACCATCTCGGTTTGGAACCCGGTTGGATAATATTTGCCGTACGGGGATGTCGGTGGGAAGGCATTCTTCTGCCACCAGAGGATGCTATTTGGGTTTGCATTGGTGATGTCCCGACAGTCCACCATTCCGATTAGAATACCCTGGCCGCCGTAGAGGCTTTGATAGACTGCCCATTGGCCATTGGTGAGAGCTACGGCGGGTGGGATGGTTAACGTGGAGCCATCCGCCAATCCGCCGGATAGGCTGACTTTTCCGGATGCCGCCACGCTAAAGCTGGCTGCCATACCCACCTGATTGGTGAACCCGAGACCTCGCCCAGCACCCCCAGCCAGAGTATAACTGCCGCTAAAAACCCCGGCAGGCGCTGGCATCCGATAACGCAGCGTCAGGCGGGATTGCCAGGCAGCGTCTTCATTGATTGTCCCAATAACTTGATACGAACGGGCGTCCACAAATTGCAGGCTCAATCGCAACGGCAGTTTGCCCGACCGCACGATGTATATTGAATTGCTGCGGTTTGCATCAAGAGTACCGGTGAATGGAAATATTGCCCCCCGGTAATGCGCTTGTCCACTGAAGCTTCCCCGATCCGTCAACGTGAGCAACACCAAACCCGAATTGGTAACGTTCACGTCCAGTGAGCCGCTGGCATTCGTTTGATTGGGCAGGGGCAGAAAGATACCTTTGTAGTCACCCTTCAATGCTACGAAAGGATTGGTTACAAAGTTGGCAGTCAGCGTCAAGTTGGAACGCATCGTAAAGACAAGGCTGGGATTATTGGTTGCCACGATCCCGTTGGCCAGCCAGTTTGAGAATATGAAACCCACTCTTGGGATGGCCTTCATGCTGTAGGTATAGCCAATTGCCAGCAGGTTACTGTTTAAGTTCGGCAATACTGTCCCCATGCCGACTGTCTGCACTTGTAAACGATCGCTCAATACATAATTCACATTGAGGGTATTGGTAAGGGAGTGATTTCCCGCCATATCTGCAGCATAAATGTGGATGGTATTGGTGTTGGGGATCAGGTCATTCACGACAGCCTGCCAATTGGTAGTGCCAGCAGCACGCTGCCAGGTTCCCTCATTCACCTGGTAATTGACCGATGCCAGCGGCCCACCGCGATCCATGGAGTGGCCGGTGATGGTGACAAACGTGTTGCTGACGCGCGCATTTGGTAATGGTGTGATCACCGTTATAGTGGGTTGTGCTGTATCAATCTGCAGCACCACTGGCACACTGGTAATACTGCCGAGGATGTTGGTTATGATTACCCGATAGCTTCCGGCTTGAGCAATCGTGGCATTGGTAATGGTGTATGTGGCATTGGTTGCTCCCGGAAGCTTCACCCCATTTCGGGTCCAGCAATAATTGAGTGGGAATGTCCCGTCGGCGTGTACTTGAAATTGTGCCACTTGTCCTGGGCGCACCGCCTGTAGTTCCGGCTGGCTCACGATCTGAGGCGGCTGCACAATGGTTTCTACAAACCAACTCGAACCAGACTGATTCCCGCTGACAATATGGCCACGGGCGCGCAACCTGGCATTGGCAGGTCGGTGCTTCGTTATCATGCGCCAGCCACCTGCAATCCGGCTTCCCGCGCCTATATTGACCCAATCCACTCCGTTGGTGGAGTATGCAAAAGAAGTACGCCAGACTTCAGGAGCAGTCCCACCTCGTAGCCAAGTGATGGTGGCACCATCCCAAGTCAGCCGTTGAGTGGCTGGCTCAGTGGCATTGAGGCGGACCATCATGACTGACGTTGCTGCATTTTCCGGATTGATCCATCCAGCTTTAATTGCTCCGGACACTAATACTTTTCCATCATTCTGAATGGCAATTGCATAGATGGGGCCGTCCGAATCCGGATTAAACGTACTGTCTAGACTGCCATCCGCATTGAGGCGCGCAATCCGGTTACGTTTTTGCCCATTGACCAGTGTAAAACCGCCCGCCACCAAGATCTTTCCATTGGCTTGGAGTGCCACGGAATTTAGACCATTGTTGTAACTGAAATTGAAGGAGCTATCAATGCTTCCATCTATGTGCAGACGATTAAGATAGCAATACCATTGCCCATTGGTAGCCAAACGGTAACCCCCGACTATTATTTTCCCGTCAGGTTGAATCGCCATGCAATAAACCAGACCACTGATTTGAGCATGAAACGTGGAATCTACACTTCCATTGGTGTTGAGTCTTGCCATACCGCTGCATGCCAACCCTCCTATCGAAGTGAACCAACCGCCGATCAACACCTTACCGTCCGGTTGTATCGCCAACGACTGCACATTACTATTTGCATTGGGGATGAACGTGTTATCCAAGCTTCCGTTGGTATTAAATCTGGCAATGTAATTGCGATTTTGCCCCGCGATATTTGTAAAATAACCAATCGCCAATAGTTTTCCATCGGCCTGCAATGCCAGTGAGGAGATAAGATTGTTGGCCTCAGGGTTAAACGTATTATCCAGGCTGGCATCAGGATACAGCCTGAAAATCCTATTAAGTGTGCTTTGCAATGGATCCATGGAAGATCCTCCAGCAAGGATTAGTCCGTTTTCCTGAATCGCCAAACAATTTCCGGAATAATACAGATTGGCAAGGAAGGTGTCATCAGAACTGCCATCGGCATAAAGTCGTGCAAGAAAATATTGCGGCTGCCCGTTTATCACGGTGAGATCGCCCGCCAGCAACACTTTCCCATCTGGCTGCACCGCCAATGAATTGGCCAAAGAATTAAGATCCGGAGCGAACGTATCAGGCTGGGCCAGGTTCACCGATAATTCCGCCACTTGGCTGGTTACGCTGCCAAACGCGTTGCTCACCACCACATCATAATTTCCCACATTCGACAGTTGCACATTACTAATAGTCAGGGAAGCGTTGGTGGAACCTGTGATGGGCACGTTTCCTTTGCGCCATTGGCAGGCCGGTGAACTTGTCCCACCAACAATCACGCTAAAGCTGACATCTTGTCCAAACACCACTTTTTGGCTGACTGGCTCGCCAAGGATGGCCGGATCCATCACCGTCAATACGGCAACCTGGCTGGTCACGCACCCGTACGCGTTGCTCACCACTACGTCATATTTTCCCGCACTTGCGTGCAATACGTTACTGATGAATAAAATGCGGGTGTCGCTGCCGAGCAACGTACCATTTTCAGTCAGATTCGTGCCGTCCTTGCGCCATTGGAAAGACAGGGGCTCCGAGCCAATGCCTGCCACCTCAAACCGGGCAGCCGTGCTCGCTTGATTCGTGAGACTTTTCGGTTGATAACTTACCCAGGGAATTCCCCAGCCGTTTTCCACCAACCAACTTGAAGCACCGCCATCTGTAACATGCCCGCGCGCCCGCAACGTGGCGTTGGGTGGAGGGGGATTACCTGTGAATTGCCAGCCACCAGCCATTCGGCTCCCCTCACCTAAATTGATCCAATCCATGCTATTAGTGGTGTATTCAAAGGTGGCACACCAGACCTCGGGTGATGTCCCGCCTCGCTGCCAGATAATGGTTGAACCCACCCAATCCAGGTTTTGTGTGGCTGGCTCCGTGGCATCCAGTCTGGCAATTCGGCTTCGAGGTTGCCCGTTCGCACTAAAGAATCTGCCTCCCATTACGATTTTGCCATCGGGCTGTACGGTCAGCACGTCAACAGTGCCAGCATCTGGATTAAATGTACCGTCCAAACTACCGTCGGGGTTAAACCGATTTAGCATAGTGGAACGGCCTGATACTCTGGCCCCAAATAAGATTTTACCATCGGTTTGCGGTGCTGTGGATGTGATACTAGTGACATTTTTTGTTCGAATGAATGTGCTATCCAAACGGCCATCGGTATTGAGGCGCGCCAGGAAATTTTGTGGTTGCCCTCCAACGGAGCTGAATCTGCCACCAGCCACGATTCTTCCATTCGGCTGCAACATCAGAGAATCAACGGCATTATCTAAATCCGGGTTAAACGTGGAATCAAGGCTGCCATCTGAATTAAGCCGTGCCAGGTAGTTGCACGCCTGTACCCCAATCGAAGTGAACCAACCCCCGATCACTATTTTCCTGTCAGCCTGTAACACCAAGGTATTCACCAGACCATTAACATTGGGATTAAAGGTGTCGTCCAGGCTACCGTCGGCATTAAGCCGGGCAAGATTATTACGCCTCTGCCCATTTATCACGGTGAACATTCCTCCCACCAGCACCTTGCCATCCAGTTGTACTGCCAGCAAAGTGATTTCACCGTCTGTATCAGGCTTGAACACGTTATCCAGACTGCCATCCTCATGGAGGCGGGCGATGTGGTTGCGCGTTTCCGAACCGATGGCAGTGAATTTACCGGCCACCAATATTTTCCTGTCTCCAGATACGGCCACACAGTTCACGTAACTGTCCGCGTTCGGGTTGAAGCTGGCATCCAGGCTGCCATCCGCATGGAGACGGGCAATCCGGCCATGCGCTTGCCCATCCACAGCGGTAAACGCGCCCGCCACCAATATTTTTCCATCTGTTTGTAGTGCGATGGAATAGACATTACTGTTTGCGCTTGGAGCAAACGCGTCCAATCCGGGAATGTTGGTTTGCGAATACATCGGCACAACGGCAAGGAACAGTAACAGCAAAATCCAGACAATCTCCACGTGGCATAACGCAATCCGGCTTCTGGTACTACATTTCATAAGGCGCATTTTTGCATGTGATGATCGGTTTGTTTTTATCCTCAGCAGGCTGACTGAGGCGGATCCATTTTTCCGTCACGTCTCAGTACGTTGGCAGGGAACATTCCTTTGGATTCGTAATTCATTCCCAAGCACGCTAAATTCGACGCATAACACGCGTCAAGCTCATTTGGTCATCACGGATGGGTTGGTTGACTCCTCAATCAATGACCCCTCAACCCATCAATCCAGTATTCAGACTGTCTTGAGTATCTTGCGGACGCGCTCCAGTTCGCAGTTGGCGATTTCGAGTTGGGGCAGGGCCTCGCTGATTTGTCCTTGGTCGCTTAGCCGCTGAATTTCCCGCAGCGGCCGGGCGAGCGTCATCATGCCGCAGGTGCCGCTCGCCCCCGCCGCGTTGTGGGCAATGCGGATCACCTCGGCGGCACAGCCGACGGTGAGGGAAACTCGGAGTTGCTCCAGCAATTGGGCGGTATGCTCAAGGTAAAGCTGCGCCAGTTTCTGACACGCCCCCGGCTCTGTCCCAGCCACCTGCTTGAACTGTTTCAGGTCCACCACCACCGGCTCCGCGTCTGGGACCGTCCCGTTCGCCGCGACGGGTGCCACGCTCCCGGCGGTGACTGGCTCCGCAGCCGGAATAACCGGCTCCCGCAGCCACTTTACCCACTTGCCCAAGGTGGCTTGGAATTGCGCGGGCATGATCGGTTTGGAAATATAATCGTCCAGCCCCATCGCCAGATACTTCTGGCGGTCGCCGGGCATGGCGTTGGCAGTGACGGCAAGAATGACCAACGGACGCTGGGGTGGACGCTCGAGGTGGGGCGGGTGCTGTGCCTCGCGCTCCCGGATATGCCGCGCCGTCTCGCTGCCGTCCATGACTCTCATTTGCATGTCCAGCAGGAGCAGGTCGTAATGCTTGCGGCTCAGTGCCGTGAGCACTTCCCTGCCATCGCTTGCCAAATCCGCAGTGTAGCCCAATTGCTGTAACAACGACAACCCGACTCGCCGGTTAATGTCGTTGTCGTCGGCTAGCAGAATCCTCAGGGGATGTTCTTCGGCCATTGAAGGGTTTGGACTGGCTGGTGGGCTTGGAATCGTGGGTTTGGGCGGTTGGCTGTCGAGCAACCGGCGCAAACCGCACGACAAGGCCGATGATTTCACCGGCTTGTTGAGCATGACCATCGGCGGTGGCGGTCCCTCGTGGCGCTGGTCGCCCAAGTCGAGGAACCCAAGTAACGCCACCGGCAGGGCCGGGTTTCTCGCCGCGTGGCGAATTTCCCGGGCCAAGAGGGTACCGTTGGCCTCCGGCATATTGTCGTCGATGATTGCGCATACCGCCTGGTTGTTGCGCAGCCATTGCAGCGCTGCTTGGGAGTTGCCGAACACCACCGGGGCGAACCCATGAATGCGTACTTCCTGTTCGATGAACGCGCGGCTCGCCGCGCCATCTTCCAGGATCAGCACGTGCCCGCCCAAGCGGGAGGCAAATGGAACATCCAAATGGTCGGCTGACTGGTCCCCGGCGGTCCCCGGAACTGCGGGTGGTGCGTGGGGGGTGCCTTGGTCTTGCCAATGGGGATGAACTTTGGGCAGGAAGAACGAGAACACCGAACCCTGGCCCGGCGTGCTTTCGGCCCAGATGGCCCCACCCAAGAGCAGCACCAGGTTTTTGCAGATGCACAGCCCCAAACCCGTGCCGCCAAATTGCCGGGTAATCGCCACGCTCCCCTGCGCATACGAGTTAAACAGTTTGGGCAGCACCTCCGGCATGATCCCGAGGCCGGTGTCGCGGACCCGGAACAGGATGTACTGATCCGGTTTCTCCTGTTCCACTTCGGAATCCAGCGCCACCCCGGGCGGCAGGACCGCCCAGTCGCTCAAAGGCGCAACTTCCACGCACACTTCCCCGCGGCTCGTGAACTTCAATGCATTGGCGACCAGGTTCAGCATGATCTGTCGGAACCGCAGAACATCGCCCACCAGGACGCCCGGCATCTCCGGAGGTATAAGCGTCACCAAGTCCAGATGTTTTTCTGCCGCTTTCGGTGCCAGCAAGTCCACGACCTGTTCCAGGTAGGCCCGCAAATTAAAGGGGCGCAGATCCAGTTCCAGCTTGCCCGCCTCCATCTTCGAGTCGTCTAAGATGTCGCTGACCAGATTCAGGCAGCATTCGCTGCTTTGCCGGATGGTTCGCGCCAGTTGCAATTGCCGCTCGTTCAGGTTGCTGGAAAGGAGCAGCTCGGAACTCGCGATGATCCCGTTCATCGGGGTGCGGAGATCATGGCTCATCTGCGCCAGGAACGCCGACTTCAGCTTGTTCGCATTCTCGGCCGCAATGGCCCGCAGCAACGCGTTGACCCGCGCCCGCAGTTCCGCCGGATGGAAGGGTTTGGTGACGTAGTCGCTGGCACCCAAGTCGAAAATGCGCACCTTGTGCTCGATATCATGGTGCCCGGTGAGAATCACCACGGGCATGGCTTTCAGGCGTTCCTGCGACTTGATCTCCCGCAGAAGCTCGGCACCGTCCTGATCGGGCAGCCCCAAGTCCAGCAGCAACAGATCGTAGGCTTGCTGCTGCAGCGCCGCCAGACCCTGTTGGGCTGTGGGGACCTGCTCCAACAGAATTTGGTCATGACCGAACAGGACCTGGAGCATAGCTCCCAAGCCCATTTGGTCATCAATCAGCAGCACGCGCTGTCGCGCTTTCTTACTGCTAAATTGTTTTTGGCCGCTGTTCATGCTTTCACTTGTCGCTTTGCGTGAAAATGCCGTCCCGGGTGTTCCGGGTCACTTCTGCATGGTTCGACGCGCAAAATGGAGTCCACCGATTTACACACCGGACTTCACCGCTGTCAGATGTTGTTTCCGGGCAAGAACCACCGCAGGGGTGCCAGCCCATCCGCATATTTCGGCTATTCATATTCACTCCGGTCATTTTCTACCACTGACATTATACAAAACAACTCCCACGCCTGTTCTAAACTAAGCTCTGACGAAAGATTTCTAGTCCACCGGCACTCGGTCGTCAAACATAAAATTACGTGTACTTGTGAATATTGTGTTACATAGTAAATAGGTTATGTAATATTTCGGATTAGGCATGGTGATGGATACGCTTCTTTGGCGGTGAAAAATGGTTCAAAAACATGTGCGCGCGTGGCAGCGTCCCTGCCGCCGCCGGGATCTGCTACGGACCGGCAAGGCAAACAAAGTGTCCGGCACGCCTCCGTCTTTCACGGGTCGGGTTGCGGAACAACCAAGTCAAGGCAGGAAATTGTGACTCGGTCACAATGCAGAATGGAGGGGTGCGGCCAGAGCGGGATTACCGCGCTCGAAGTCAATGGACAGACGCCTCATCAAGACATTCCCGAAGCATCCGGAGCAACTTGTCCACACAGTAGGGTTTGGGGAGAAAATACTTGCCTCGGAAAGTAGTGAACGTCTGCTCAACCGTGCCGGGACTATAGCCGCTGGAATAGATCACCTTAAGGGTTGGATCCTGCATTAATAAACGCTTGGCCAGATCCCGCCCCGTAAGACCGCCGGGCATCATCATGTCCGTAAGTAGAAGGTGGATTTTGCCGTGCTGGTTTGCCCAGCACTCTAGCGCCCGGGGGCCCGACTCGGCGGCAATGACCCGATAACCATGGGTGCGCAACACTTCGACCACAAATTCGCGCACGGCCGTTTCGTCCTCGGCCACCAGAATGGTTTCGCTGCCGCGATGCAGGGTTCCTGGCACCACCGCGACCGGTTCCATCTTGGTCTCAACGGCACAGGCGGGAATGTATATCTGGAAGCAGGCCCCTTGGCCGGGCTGGCTCTGGACCTCGACCCAGGCTTCGTGTTGTTTGACGATCCCATAAACGGTGGCTAAGCCCAAACCGGTTCCTTTGCCGACCGCTTTGGTGGTAAAAAATGGTTCAAAAATGTGGGACATGACGTCCGGGGTCATACCGCAACCTGTATCCGCGACGCGCAAGCGCAAGAACCGGCCTGGCCGCGCATCCGGATTGGTGCAGGCCAGAGTGGGACTGATTTCCACCAGTTCCACACAGATGGTCAACCGCCCACCCTCGGGCATCGCATCCCGCGCGTTAACGGCCAGGTTCATGAGCATCTGCTCCATCATCCCCGCATCAGCGTTGATCAGGGGCAGGCCGGGTGGATTGTTGATGGTCAGCACGATATTTTCGGGCAGCACGCGGCGCAACATCTCCGAGATGGAGGAGAGGGTGCTGCCAATCTGCATCGGGCTTGCCTTGACGAACTGCTTGCGGCTGAAGGTGAGCAGTTGCCGGACGAGCTGGGCGGCGCGTTCCGCCGATGTGGCGATCGCCTCGATGGGTTTGCGATGGCTGGATCCGGGCGGTTTGACTTCGAGCAGCAGACTTGAATGGCCCAGGATGACCGTCAAAATATTATTGAAATCGTGGGCCACCCCGGCGGCGAGCTGCCCAATGGCCTGCATCTTCTGGGATTGGCGAAATTGGGCCTCGAGTTGCACCTCGCGGGTCACGTCGCGCTTGACGGCCACATAATTGATCGTCTTGCCGACGGCATCCCGCACGGGCGAAACGGTGGCCTCCTCCTCGTAAAGCGTCCCATCCTTGTGCCGGTTGATAAAATGGCCCTGCCAGACCTCGCCGCGTTTGAGGGTGTTCCACATCTCGCGGTAGAACTCGGCCCCCTGCTTGCCGCTCTTAAGGAAACGGGGATTCTGACCGAGCACCTCCGCGCGGGTATAACCGGAGGTTGCCTCAAACGCTGGATTGGCGTAGAGGATAACGCCTTCCGGGTTGGTGATCACGATGGTCTCGGCGGACTGCTCGACGGCGGTGGCCAGCCGGGCATTGGCTTCCTCGACGCGCTTGCGCTCAGTGATGTCCTGAATGGTGCCGATCATTTTCACCGGGCGTCCTTGCGCGTCGAATTCCAGCCGGCCCAAGCCATGCACCCAGCGTTCGGCTTGGTCGTGGTGGCGGATGATGCGGTACTCCTTGTTGAAAGGCTGGCTCTGGCCCAGCACCTCGTTTTTGAAATAGTCATCCATCCTGGCGCGGTCAGCGGGGTGGGTCAATGCCGTCCAGCCGTCCACCGAATGTTCGTAGGCGGCGGCGATCCCAAGCACCTCGTCCAGCATTTCCGAACTGCTCCAATGGCCGCTGGCGAGATCCAGCACATAACTGCCCATGCTGGCGATGCGCTGTGATTCCTTGAGCGTGGCTTCGCTTTGCAGCAGCACCTTTTCCACCTGCATTCGCTCGTCAATTTCCTTTTTAAGCTGCGCGTTGGCGGCTTGGAGTTCGGTCGTGCGCTGGTTGACCGCCTGATCCAAGTCGGACAGCCGGGTTTTTACCTGACGATTGAGCTGCCATTTTTCGGTCAAGGCATGCGCCAACTGCAATAACTCGATATTTTCAAAAGGCTTCTTGAGAATTACCAAGCTGTCGGACTTGCCGATTTGCCGGATCATCTCCGTCCAGGAGTAGTCGGAGTAGGCCGAGCAAATCACCACTTGCAGGTCGGGATGCGTTTTCCAGATGTGACTGATGGTCTCGATGCCGTCCCAGCCAGGAGGCATACGAACATCCACGAAGGCCATGGCGTAGGGTCGGCCAGCTTCGGTCGCCTGCTGGACTTTGTCCAATCCTTCCTTGCCTTGGTAAGCGGAATCAATCTCGAACCGGGTCTGTTCGGGCTCGATCAAATCGTCGCCGAACAGCAAGGCTTTGGTGTTGTCCAAAGCTTTGTTAGTATCCCGGTGGTGGCCGAGAATTTTTCGGATATCCTCATGAATTGAGGGATTATCATCAATGATCAAAATGCGATCATTTTTATATGTGGCCATGTGGTTCATCTTTCAATCCATCATTCCGGGTTTTGGCGCTGACCAATGGTAACTCGAGGGTGAAGGTGGCGCCTTTGCCGAGCCCTTCGCTATGCACACTTAACTGGCCCCCCATTTCTTTGGCACTGTTGGCTCCGCTATGCAGGCCGAAGCCGTGTCCACCCTTGCGCGTGGTGAAACCATGGGAAAAGATTTTCGTCAGATGCTCCGGCGGAATGCCAATGCCGTTGTCGCTCACCGTAATTTTGACGCGTTGGCCGGCATCCAGCTCGACGCCGACGGTCAGCCGTTTATCCTGATGGACCGCATCATCCAAGGCGTACTTCGCGTTATGCACGAGATTGACGAGGATTTGGAGGACTTTATGTTTGTCCACCGTGGCTGGGGGCACGTCGGCGTACTGACGCACGACCTTGACTTCGTGGCGGGAAAGGCCGGCCACGTTCAATTGCAACGCATCATCCACCAGGCTGGGGATGGACACCTGTTCGAGATAACCGGAGACGCGCGCATAGTTTTGCTGCAAGGCGACGATTTCTTTGATGTGATCCAGATTGGTGGTGAGCTGATCCTGCTCGTTTTCCAGGAAAGCATGTTCTGCCTGTAGCTGGCTGGCCAGTTGGATGATGAAACGAGGGATCAGCTTGCCTTTGACATCGGCGGTGAGAAAGGCGGGGAGGTCGGCCTCATGCTGTTGGAGGAGGCTGCCGAGCTTGACGAGGGTGGCCATTTCCGATCCCCGAAGCTTCTCGCGCATGAGGTTGTTTGAAACATTGACGCTGTTCAGTACGTTGCCGACGTTGTGCAACACGCCCGTCGCCACTTCCGCCATCCCCGCCTGGCGCGACAGGGTGAGCATTTGATGATGCATTGCCTCCTGGAGCTGAAACTTCTCTTCAACCAGTGCCGACTGGAGTTGCACCAGCGCCAACACCGGGATAATCCCCAAAAACTCTTGCGCCGGTCCAACCAGGACAATGTCATCATTGAACTCCTTGACCGGACGTCCGAGCGCCTGTTCGAGCACCTCGCGGATGGGTGTGCCACGCTGAACGAACAGCGGATGTTCGACCAGATGCTGGCGGATCGCGTGATTGCCGTAAAGCGCAACCCCATAGCGGTGGCCCATCAGGAAGCCAACGCGCGCCCGCGAGCACAGCCCAAGCACCCGCCCGTCCGCCAATACCGCGCAATAATCCAATTCATGCGCTTGAAATCGTTGATAGACCTCCAGTAGGCGGCAATCGGCACCCACCGATTCCTGATTTCTGACCAACGTGACCAAATCGGTCTGTTCTACACCAGACAGATTTGTCGCTGGAGCTAACGGCTCCATTTTCAAACGATAAGTATTCACGCAACCGACAGTCTGAGTGCTGATTGTGACATTCCAATTGCAAGTTTGCGAACAATGGGTGAAATTACGCCTGTTTCCAATGAAACCGTGTCCTCTCTCACTACTTCCGTTTTGCGGGGTATCGGACAAAGGGTTTTTATAACAATGGCATGGTGGAAAGTTACATAGTCGCCTCTAATTAGTCGGGGCATTGTTCGAGTTTGCCCCCGGTTTCCCTTTTCGGCGGTTTCTTGGTGACGGCGAATGCCATGGGCGTTGGTTTGCGGCGGGAATTAATTAATTGAACCAATTGTCCCCGCGGGTGTCTGATAAGCATGGGACGATTGAAAACAATGATCACCGTATTACTGCCAGTGTTCTGGCTGGTGACATTTGTGTGCAGCCCATGCGAGTCATTGGCTTGTGCTTGGCCTGCCGAGTGTGCAGGCACCAGCAGTTCGGCCGGGGACGCGGCACCCCAGTCAGATGGTCCGTGCTGCTCTTCAAATGACCAGGTTCGTTGCGAAATGCGGCGCAATGGCGTAGTCCGCCTCCAATCAGAAAAACCTCGTCTCGGCCTGTTTTCCAACAATCCGCCAATACTACCGCCCAGTCTTACTCCGGCAATTCCACTAACGGGCGAGGCATTGTTACTTCAGCAACGGTGGCAGTTTGTCTGGCGCACGGCTGATTCTCCCCGCGCCCCTTCTTTCTGGTGCAGCCTTCGATCTTTGACAGGCCAGCGGGTGCAAGTCCCGCCTC
>JBAXGN010000167.1 GCA_037139415.1 Verrucomicrobiota bacterium
TCGAGTTTGGCGCGGACGGGGTCGAAATCCACGAACCAGCTCTGGAACAGCGCCCGCGCCATCGCCTCCAGCGTCGCGTTCATCCGCCGGTTCAATTCGATTTTGTCGTCCAGGGTACCGAGGATGTGAGCGATGGCTTTTTGCTCAGCGAGGGGTGGGATATCTATTTCGAGCTCTCCAAGTCGCGTTCGCGAAAGTTCGGTCTGACCAGTTGACCCCTCGGCCATCTTCTCAATTTCAGGCTGGAGTTTGCGAACGAGGCATCCGAGGAAAGGGGGATCTACTAGCTTCGGATTTGGTCGCAAAATAGCCACATGAGAATCGACCGTGGTTGGCTCAGAAACAGTTTTGATCTGGGCAACTCGTCCAAGCGTCCCTTCGCCAGTTGAGTTGACTAATATATCGTTTGGCTGAAGCAACTTCTCTTTGGGAACGATTTTTTTCTCTGTATCCGTCCTTCTCGCTGGAGCGAAAACGACAGTTTGGTCGCGGACACACTTTTGATTTAGGACACGAATTCCTCCGTCTTCAGTGTAGAAAGGCGTCACCCCACGACTGAATAAAACGCAAACTTCGGCAAGTGTCATTGTTTTCCATTCACCCACCATGCCCCAGCCCTCCTTCCATAGTCTCGATGGGGCATGATTCACCATGCCAAGGGGATGCGGACACAAACAGCGCCAACGGTGACAGAATGCGGCAATAATTATGCCGCCCTTTCAGGGCTGGGGGTTGGGGGGCATTGTACCTGGGGCGTTGCCCCAGGCTATCACATAACGCCCCGTTGGGGCTAAGATTGCGGCTGTCATACGGCACTCTGTTGGGGCTAGGATTGAAACCACTATATGACACCTCGTTGGGGCCGGGATTGAGGCCGGCATACGATGCCGGGTTGGGGCTGAGCATGCTGACGCCCGTGTTCATTTGAACCCCAGGCCTTTCAGGTTGGCGCGGATCGCCGATTCCAGTTTGGCGGACTCGGCAAACTGGGCGTTCAGTTCGGTGACGAGCCGGGACATTTTTCCCTCAAAAGGTTCGCCGTCGTCCTCGATTTCCTCGGCGCCGACGTAGCGGCCGGGCGTCAAAACCCAGCCGTGACTGGCGATTTCGGCGGTGGTGGCGGATTTGCAGAAGCCGGGAATATCGGAGTAATCAGTGATCAGTGATCGGTGATCAGTGGAGCGCCAGGCGTGATAGGTGCCGGCAATTTTGGCGATGTCGTCGTCCGACAGTTCGCGGTGGACGCGGTCGATGAGGGTGCCGAGTTTGCGGGCGTCGATGAACAAGGTTTCACCTTGACGATTTCTTAAGGCCGGACCGCCGGACTTCGCTGCTCCGCCTTTCTTGTTTTTGGCGAGAAACCACAAACACACCGGAATCTGCGTTGAGTAGAACAGTTGCCCCGGCAAAGCGACCATGCAATCCACGAGGTCGGCCTCGATGAGGGCCTTCCTTATTTCGCCTTCGCCGGACTGGTTGGAGGACATGGCTCCATTCGCCGAGACGAAGCCGGCCATGCCGTCCGGGGCCAAGTGGTGGATGATGTGCTGGATCCACGCGAAATTGGCATTCCCTTTCGGAGGCAGGCCGTATTTCCAGCGCACGTCGTCGTCCTTGCGGAAGTAGTCGCTGACGTTGAAGGGGAAGTTCGCGAGGATGTAGTCGGCCTTGAGGTCGGGATGGAGATCGTTGCGGAAGGTGTCGGCGGCGTACTTGCCGAGATCGCCCTCGATACCCCGGATGGCGAGGTTCATGACGGCGAGCTTCCAGGTGGTGGGGTTTGACTCCTGGCCGTAGATGCTGATGTCACCGAGTTTGCCGCCATGGGCTTCGATGAATTTCTCGCTCTGCACGAAAAGTCCTGCCGAACCGTGGCAGCAGTCATAGACTCGGCCCTTGTAGGGGGCGATCATAAACACGAGGAGCTTGTCCACGCACTGCGGGGTGTAGAACTCGCCGCCGCGCTTACCCTCGGCGCTGGCGAAACGACCGAGGAAGTATTCATAGACGCGGCCGAGCAGATCGACGGAGCGATGGGAACCACCCCTCACCCCGGCCCCTCCGAGGGGCGAGGGAGGTGCGGCGATGAGCGTGATGGTGCCAATGAGGTCAATGAGTTCGCCGAGCCGGTGCTTGTCCAGCGCGGGGCGGGCAAAGTCTTTGGGGAGCACGCCCTTGAGCCTTGGGTTGTCGCGCTCGATGGCGACCATGGCGTCATCCACGAGCTGGCCGATGTTGGGCTGTTTGGCGCTGGCCTGGAGGTGGGACCAGCGGCCTTCCTTGGGCACCCAAAAGACGTTCACCGCCTTATACTCATCCTGGTCCTCCGGGTTGGCATCAGAGTATTCCCCCTTGCCAGCGACGAGTTTGGCGCGGTGCTCCTCGAAGGTGTCGGAGATGTATTTGAGGAAAATGAGACCGAGAACGACGTGCTTGTATTCCGCCGCGTCCAGGTTGTTGCGGAGCTTGTCGGCAGCGAGCCAGAGCTTGGCCTCGAAACCGAGGTTGGCAGTGGAATCGCTGGATTTGGATGTGGTGCGAGTCCGATCAGACATAGGCTGAAACGTTCGCGCGTACGTTCAGCCCTGTCGGGATGGCTTGCTACCTGCGTTGAAATCCCTGGTGCCTGAAAAAATAATGGGACGCATTTACTTGCGTCCCACCACAGGCACCTAGGAGGGCCCAACGCAGGAGCGCTTTCAATGCGCCCCGATTGGGGCGCACATCGAGCGCCGTCCTGCATTTGCGAAATTTCCTAGGTTTCGTGGTGGACAGCAGCCGAAGCTACGCGAAATTATGTATTGTTAAAATTTTGGTTAAATCAGCATCATTATATTATTCGGAACAGGGGAAGGATAGCGAAGGAATTGGAGGGTTTCAAATCAAATATCAAACGGCCTTTTGCAACACTTTCAGACACCCAGCGGCGTTTGGGGCGGTAACGGTGGTGGTATCGGCGGCGGGGATAATACCGACGCGCGGGCAGCCCGTTTGAATGGCCAGCCATTCCACCAGCGTTCCTGCTCATACTCCGCCGGTTGAATCAGCACCTTGCGAAAGTTCGATTGCAGCCGCAGTTTGGAACCGCTGATAAACACGACGTCTTTGAGCAGAAAGCCGATAAAAATCCCCGGGCCGCAGAATAACAGGAAGATCGGCACGATTACCACCAATAGCCACGGTAATAACAACACGCGCAGAATGGTGCGGGTGGTCGCCGTCAACGGTTTGCGTTGCGTTAATCCCTGCCACAAACCGGCATACGTCACGGCGTAGAGGTCCAGCACCAGGAGCGCAAAGGCCATTCCCAGGCAGACAAAGACCACCAGCGGCGGAATATTTGAACTGGTGCTGAACATGGCCCATTCTGCCAAGGTTATCGTCTCGACGAATCCCAGCACCAGTAAGGGCTTTAGGAAAAGGGTTTCCACCGCCTTGAAGCAGCCGCGCACCATGGTATCAGTCGGCAACGGAGTTACCAGGGTGAGTTCCAAAACACCGCTATCCCGCGCCGAGGCGATGCTATAGCAGGCCACGGCGGCAATCCATAGCCGTAGAAACCAATGGGCCAGGTAAAAGATGCCGACATACACCCAGAAAAGCTGATCGCTCAGTCCAATCAGTAAGCGGGCGGCTATCACCAAGATTATTGCCAACAGAAGGGCAATCCAAAGCAGCCCATCCAGTTGGCGGTTTTTATCCATCAACCACCAGGCGGGATTTGCTTGCAGCCGTTGCTGGGCGCGGGTGGAAGATTTTCCGGATAACCGCCACGGGCGAGCCAGCCAGCGGAGCCAGGCCCAAGGCTCCCCTGCCCTTTCATCCGTATCACGCCAAGTCCGCAACACCACGAACCCCGCCAGCATTAGGAATAGCCAGCTCAACAAATGCACCATGCCCAGGCAGGACCAGAAGGGGGCGGCCACGGATTGCATCATGGCGTCGGTGGCGGCGAAAAACGCATAGCCGGGACTGAGCAGGGAAAATCTGGGCACAAACTGGCTAACGTCGCCGGCGGCAAGCAGGAAATCCAACAAAGGCAGGATGCCAGCAAAGACCAGAACCACCAGCAACCCCATGGCCCAGACGGCCCGTTCGTTGCGGCCCCAGGCCGAGATGAGCAGGCCGGAGCACAGGGAGAAGAAAAGTACCACCAGCAACGCCAGCACCGTGCGCCAGAATTCTCCCGCCGTCACTCCGCCCAGGATGAACGGGATGGCCAAGGCGGGAAACGCCGCCATCAGGTTATAGAAACAACCGAGGGAATGAGCCGCCAGCTTCCCAAGGATGATGTCCAATCCGGTCAGATCGGTAAGGAACAACAGGCCCAGCGTGCCTTCCCGCTTCTCCACGCTCAAGCAATCCGCCGTGTTGCGCAGCCCTTCAAATAGACAAAACAAAAACGCCAGCCAGGAAAGCGTACGGAACAGGGCTCTCCCAACAGTCTGCCAGGCGGAGAATAACTCCCCGGCCAGCAACATCACCAGCACGATGGCCACTGCCACGCCCCCGGCCGCCAGCCGATTGCGATGCGTCGCCCATTGGCGTGCTTGGGCGCGCAATTCACGGTCGGCAATGGCAGGGGAAGCCATGAGGTTGGGTAAACGTGTCGAGTTGTTTATTTGGGCGTCGCCCCGACCGGACGGGCCGCCATGGTGCGGAAATTCGTGTGCAATCGCCGCCGCGCCCAGGCATACAGGATCAGGTTGTTGAGCAGGCTGAGCACGATCCAATAAATGGTCAGCGCCAGGTCGGTGGGCGTCACTGGTTTGATCCAGTGCAACACATCGGTGGCCACCCCCACAGCGAGCAGCGTTGCCGCATAAACCAACCATGGCACCACCATGACGAGCAGGAGCGCGATGGTCATGCCGCGTTCCGCGCTGGCGGTGCGCAGGCTTAGCCACATCCCCGTCCACGCCAGCGCAGGCAAATCGCCGCAGAGCCAGATCATGCCAGCAAGCCACAGGGAGTGCCATTCAGGATCGTGCCAGTTCCACGCCAGAAAGCCGGCGTGCAACCCCAGCACCAGCAGCGCTGGAAAGAGAAACTGCCGGAACAATGCCTGCACCTGGCCTTGAATGATTTCGCGTTCAGTCAGGGGAGTAACCAGCAATAATTCCATGGCGCTGCTCCGGCGATCCGGGCCAAACTGGCGGCAGGCCTCGCCCGTCACCCAGAGTTTCAAGACCAACTGCAAGACGATGGCGGTGAAAATGTAATTCTCCGGTTCCAACCAATAACGTCCCGTGTTCCACCAGCCGTACAACCATAAAACACCGCTGGCCCCCAACCAAAACCAGACCAGTTCCACCTTCCAACGCTCACGGCTCACCAGCCACAGGAACGGATTACGCGTCAGCATCGGCGGGCGGAACTGGTTGCGCCAGGCGCGGCTGCCCATCCAGAATTGGTGCCAGCGGGCACGCCAGGAACGGCCCTCAACGATCATGCCTTTATCACGCCAGGTGCGGGGAGTGATCCAGCACGCGGCCAACAGGAGCAACCAGGCCAGCGCGTGCGTGATCCCTTGGGAAGCCCAGTGCAGCCATACATTATTCCCGGCGAAGTTTTGTTTATACACGGGGGCGAAGGCCGTGATAAACGCGCATCCTGGACTGAACATGAGTACCATCGGAACGAAGTTTTTATGGCCCGATTGTTCCAACAGTATGACGCCGAACATCGGTGCCAACACCGTGAATCCGCCCACCAGGAGAAACGCCAAACCCGCCGCCTTGCGCGCATGGACGCACACCGCCGAGGCAAACAAACCGCACGACAGCGAAAAGAACAACGCGTTGCCAAAGGCCAGGACCACGCGGCCCAACTCGGCCAGGCCCACGCCGCCCATCAACAACGGAAAACTCAGCACCGGCACCACGGCCAGCGCGCTGTATATGGTCGTCAGCGACGTCGCGGCGAGCTTGCCCATCACAATATCGTAGCCCTTCAAATCGGTGAGGAACAACAGACCCAGGGTGCCTTCACGCTTTTCCGAACTCAACGTATCGGCCGTCAACGTGGGGCCACTGAACAGGCAGACGAAGAAAACCACACTGGCCAAGCCCGTGAACAAGCTCTGCCCCACCGCACTGGGCGAGGCGTAGGTCATGGACACCAGGATCATGATGGTAAACCCAATGGCGCCCAGACCGGCGGCGAAGCGGGTCCAATACGCAGCGCGTCCGCGAGCCGCAACTCGCAGTTCCCGTTCGACAATGGGCAAGAAGATCATGCGCCAGTTTCCAGCGCCGTACCGTAGGGAAAAACGCACCCCGATGCAATCACTGATCGTGCTTTGAATTTGCGGTGTTGCAGCCAATTCGCTCCCTGCACACAAGGTCCCAAGTTTCGCTACTCCTTAAGCGCTGGCAACTCCACCTTCCAAGTCTGCTCGGTGGGAAAACCGAGGAAGCGTTCCGCCATGGCTTCAAAGCGCTCGGTGTCATCGGTCACGTACGGACGCAAGGTACCCTTGCGCGTGTTCTGTGGTGTCAGGAGTTTAAATTGGGCCAGGCTCTCAGCGACCGACGCGGCACAACATTCGGCAGAATCCACCAACGCGACATTGCGTTTGGTGATTTTGCCAATCGCCTTTTTGAGCAGCGGATAATGGGTGCAACCGAGAATCAAGGTGTCAATTTGCTTGCGCAACAAAGGCCGCAGATACTCTTCAAGAATGATCCGAGTCGCAGCGTGATCCAGCAATCCTTCCTCCACCAACGGCACCAGGAGCGGGCAGGCTTCACTGAAAACCTTGGCCCCCTCATCGCGCGTGCGGATCGCGTTCGTGTACGCTTTGCTGCGCACCGTGGACGCCGTGCCAATCACCCCAATGCGTCGGTTGCGCGTTTTTTCCAGCGCCACCCGCGCCCCCGGCAAAATCACCCCAAAGATGGGCAGCGAAAACCGTTGCTGCAATGCCGGCAGCGCCCAGGCGGAAGCGGTGTTGCAGGCCACCACGAGCGCTTTGACTTTTTGCTGGATGAGGAATTGCGCATCCTCGCAGGCAAACCGCGTCACCGTATCGGGCGACTTGGTCCCATACGGTACCCGTGCCGTATCGCCCAGGTAAATAATGTCTTCGTTCGGCAGCACCCGGTGCAACTCGCGCACCACGGTTAAACCGCCGATGCCTGAATCAAACACGCCGATGGGTAATTGCGAATCCGGTTTCATGTTCACATTAACGGTCCAACCCTTTTTTGTACGCCTGGATACCTTCCAGAATACCCTGGGCCAGCTTCGCACGCCAGGCCCGGTCGTAGATTTTCTTGCCATCGTCACTGCTGGTCATAAAACCACCTTCAACCAGGATGGCGGGAATTTCCGAATGGCGCAACACCGCGAAACGCGCACGGCGCACCCCCCGGTCGTCCGTGCCCAATGCTTTCGTCACACTCTTCTGCACGTTCCAGGCCAACCACATGTTCCTATCATCGTAACGATTGCCTTCATAAGCGCCATTGGCAGCGCCTTCTCCGCGCGCGTTCGTGCTACTGGCATGTGGAGGCGTCATGCAATACGTTTCCACGCCCGTGACACCTTTATCCGCCGCGGCGTTAAAGTGCAGGCTGACCAACAGGTCGGCACCGCGCTTGCGCGCATACTCTGGACGGCTGCCCAGTTCTGTGAAACTGTCATCCGACCGGGTGAGAACCACCTTAAAGCCGGCATCCTCCAGCTTGCTCTTCAACTCCTCCGCCAATAGCAGGGTGTACTTCTTTTCCTGTAGCCGCCCCTCCTGATTGCCGGGATCTTTGCCACCGTGGCCGGGGTCGAGGCAAATGGTCTTCACCTTCCCTTTGGGGTTGCGCGGGGGATTAATCACCGGATTGATGGCCGACACCACATCCAGCGGAGCAATGTACGCGCCGCCATTACGCCGGGCGATGGGCACGGAGAGGGATACGGCCACCCCGTTGATCTGTGACTGCCGGGAATCCACCGTGAACACAAACTTGGACCACTTGCTGGTCATGGTGATCTCCTCGTCCTTGCGGGTCCATTTAAAATCCATTTTGATCAACTCGGCCCAATCCCGCATACTCACATACGTATTGCCAAACATTTCCACCCGCTCCAGTTTGCCGAGGGTGGTTTGCGAAAACAGGACGGGAGCCGCCCAGAAAAAAGCGGCTACCACCAGCATGATGCCGTGCCAACGTCGCATATCGCCGCGCACTGTGCATACGTCGTCGCTGGTTTTCAAGGGAATACTGCCGACCAGGAGTACCGCATCCAAGCGCCATTACCTTTGCCACCGCGCAACCGGACAACTCCATAGGAATGGCGGCACTTGTATTAGCCGTATTTTCAGCAAATATACTATTGGGGCAGATCCATTCAAGGGGCCTTGGCAGGGCATCGAATGAAGTCAAATTTTATGCAGCTAAAAACACAGGAAATACGCTTGTATATTTCTTACCACCTGATACGTTTTTCACAAGCTCCGTTAGCGACAGGTTCCAAACCGGTGGTCGGTGTTGTTTAGGCCGACGTGGGTGGGAGTTATTTGGGTATCTGAAACTGGCAGGACTAAACCGACGTGAAACATGATCTGACCAGTCAGTGCCGAAGCTCGGGTTTACTTGAACTGAGCCAATGAACGATTTTACTCTGACAGCCAATTAACTTTAAACATCAAATGACTATGAATACCAAGTATCAACCTATTCCGTTAAAGACTTCAGCCGTGCTTTGTCTGGCAGTCATTCTGCTGGCAGGAACCGTGCTGACGACGTTTGCCGCCCCCCTGGATCGGACTTGGACCGGTAATGGCGGTTTAAGTTGGGGAGCCGCTAACTGGAACGAGGGGAGCTTGAGCGGCGGTGACTTTCTGATTTACCCCAGTGGTTCGAGCAATCCAGCAAACACGAATGACCTTGCCGGGCGGGTGGTGGGGGCACTGACGTTTGGTGTTGGTACCAGCGGATATGCCTTGGGCGGGGCCTGGTTTTCCATTACGAACGGCATCACCAACAGTGCAGGTGGTGCCAATACCATTAGTAATATCATCACCTTTGCTGCACCTTCGGCGGTCGGTATCCCACAAGCCACGCAGACCGTTTGGAACGCCCAGGCCAGCGGCAGCGGTGCGTTGATATTCAAAGGAACCTACCTCACCAATAGTACCGGTACGGCTACGAATTATATTTTGTTCGACGGACCAGGCGACTTTGGGATCAGCAATGTGATTGTCGGTTCCGGCAGTCTGATTAAAAAGGGCGCCGGTGTGCTCACCTTGGGCGGCGCGAATACCTATGGTCCTTTGGACACGTTTCTTTGGGGCGGTATCCTGCGTGCGGCCACCAACAACGTGATTCCCAACGGCAATAGTAAAGGTAACCTCAATATTTCCAATGCCACCTTTGATCTGAATGGAACCGGGATCCAATCCGTGGATGGCCTCAACGGGGATTCCACTGCGGTGGTGAATAATTCCTCCCTGACGGCGGCGTCTATCCTCTCGATTGGCAATGGTGCCAGCAATTCCTTCTGGGGGGGCAATATCACGGATCCCAATTATGCCAGTGGCGGCTTCGTCAACGTCAGCAATAACAACGGCGGAACGACCTCCTTTACCAATGCCAATTCCTATCGCGGATATACCAGGGTGCAAGGCGGTACTTTTGTGCTGACGAACACGGGCACGATCGTGAACAGTGCTTCGATTATAATCGCTAACGGCAAAACGTTTCGCGTGGATAATAATAGTGTCGGTGGCAACCTACCTGACCGCATCGGCGACTCCGCCAATGTGGTCATGGATAATGGGGTGCTTGTCTTTGCCAACAACGCTGCGGCGGGCGTGAACTATAGCGAGACGATTGGAACACTGGTCTTGAGCAATGCCCAGGGGCGCGTTGACATGATTGCCGCCGCCGCGGGTCAGACTTCTACTTTCACCATCAATAATGTAACGCGCCTTGGTTCCGGTTGGGCGTCGTTTACCTTAAATGGTGGTCCGTTGACCTTGGATCCGCGCAACCGTATTACGATTGTCAATCCAGGTCCGCTCACCAATGTGGCATCCGCCCCGCTGTTCCCAGGAGGCCCCTCCTCAGGAATTATTCCTTTCGCTGGATATACCAGCCGTGATGAATTGGTGCGCTGGGTTGGCACTAACGGGTATAACGGGCCGGTGGAATTGGTGGCGACGGATTATTCTCTGAATATTCCTGAATCCCAGTGGGCCATCACCAACAACCTGCGGTTGGGCTATGGGCAGACCATGACTGGGAATCGGGTGGTGAACAGCCTGAACCTGGGGGCGTCGGCGGTGGCGCATACTCTGGGTGGTGAGATGCCGTTGGATTTGGGTGGCAACAGCTTGGGCATTGCTTCCGGCGCGCTCATGTTCAGTGGCGATACGTCCGGTTTTTTCCAAATCACCAATGGGACGCTCACCGCTGGCATTTCACCCAATACTCCGGCGGAGTTGGTGTTGCTGACCCGGAACACCGGTTACTTGCATCCGCAAAATTTTTCCCCTCTTCCAGGACCGTTGATGTATCCGGCGGAGATTAATGCCAGCATCACGGACAATGGCACCGGTCCGGTCACCGTTACCAAGATTTTTGGCAACCTCATGGTTTTGAGCGGTAGTAACACGTATTCTGGTGGTACGACGATTGCCAACGGGGGTGGCTTTTTAATGATTGGCAACGGTGGAACCAGCGGGACAGCGGGTTCCGGTGACATTACCAACTACGCTGAATTGCATATCAACCGTTCCGATGACATCACCTTTCCCAATGCTATCCGAGGCACTGGAGCCGTGCGTAAATATAATACCAATACCGTGGTATTTACTGCCGACAGTCCATTTAACAACAATTTCTCCGTATATTCCGGTGCGGTTCCGGAACTGGGCGCCGCTGTGCTGGCTGGCAATGGACGCATGACTAACGTGCTTGCCTACTATCTGCGCCGTGGCACTCTGATGGTTTCCAACACCGCTTCCGCCAATCTCACCGACCGGCTTGCTGACGGCAAGGGTGTCAATTTTGAAGGCAGCGGCAGCGCCTTGATTTTCACTAACGATGGCAGTGCGGCAAATTACTCCGAGTCGGTAGGCCAACTAATTGCCAACTACGGCTCTGGAACCGTGGTGGCGGCCCCACCGGCCCCGGGCTACCGTTCGCAACTCACGTTTACGTCTTGGGCTCGCAATAACAACTCCACCATGAATATCACCGGGGCGGGACTGGGAACTAATGTGACTGCGGGAAGTGCCAC
Organism: Verrucomicrobiota bacterium; assembly: GCA_037139415.1. Lineage (NCBI taxonomy): Bacteria > Pseudomonadati > Verrucomicrobiota > Verrucomicrobiota bacterium. The sequence goes on from JBAXGN010000167.1 coordinate 11,245, forward strand.
CAATGTGGTTTTCCTGGCCAGTCCGTTTGGTCAACAGAATGGCACCGCCAATCCGGCTTCGGTGATTTCTGGCAATGAGTTTGCCAAGTATGTGACCAGCACCAGTTTGTCGGTAACCTCGGCCATGCCGTTGCAGGCTTACGATTATGCCATTAATACGGTTGACAGCACTTGGACCGGTGCGCAAAACGTCAAGCTGACGACGGCGGGGACAACCGCTTTAACCGGAGCCCACTACGTAAATACCCTGAACTTGGCGCAAACCGCAGGCATGACTTTGGATGTCTCTGCTGGCTCGTTGAACGTTTCCAATGCAGGCATCCTGGTTAGTGGCGATTATCCGGCCAGCATCACGGGCGGCACGCTTAATGGAGGGGTAGCGGAATTGATCTTCCATGTGATGATTCCCACCAATAGCGGCAATGCGCTCACCGTCAGTTCCATGATTACCAATCAAGCGAATAGCGGCAATTCACTGGTTTTGACCAAGAGCGGTCCGGGCACCCTCTACCTCACCGGGAACAACCTTTACAAAGGGAGCACCGTCATTAATTCGGGCATCCTCAAGGTGGACAGCATCGGGGACGCCGGATTGAACAGCGGCATCGGCACCAATGTCGGCAGCGTCGTTTATTTGCGTGGTGGCACACTTCAATATGCCGGGTCCGGTGCTGCTTCGACCGCTCGCCAGTTTGACGTGCAGAATGGTGCGGGTGCCATTGACATTGCCAGTGCCAGCGGCAGTCTCACCATCAGCTCGAACGTTGCCAGCACCACCTTTACGGCCAATGAACTCGTTAAGTCTGGCCTTGGCACACTGACGCTCGCTGGCTCGACTGATAATGGGAATCTGCGCATGAACGTGCAGGCTGGTACGCTCATACTAGCCAAGACTGGTGGCAACGCAATCTGGGGTCTCTCAGGCGTGGCCCCAGCCGCTACAGTCAAATACGCGAACAACGGCTACGGCAACCAGATTCGTGATGACAAGAACTGGGGGATAGTCAACATGCATGGCACCATTGATATGAACGGCGCGAGCGATGCAGTCACGATCATGATGGGCAGCGGATTCATTACCAATGGCGCTCTGGGCACCACATCCTATCTCACTAATGGCACTGCGCCAACGCAGGGATCAACCGATGTCGCTCATATCAACACCCTCAATATTACCGATGGCGGCTTCGGCAACAATAATACCATTACTCTGGTGAAGACGGGTGCTCGTATCGTGGCCCTCACTGGGAACAACACGTATAGTGGCAAGACCTTGATTCAGAATGGCACGCTGGCCATTGATGCTGACAGCCGTTTGGGAGCGGTTCCGGTGTCTTATGTGCCGGATCAAATTACCTTGGGTAATCCCTTGGTAAGTAGTGGCACTCTGCAAGCGGCACGCGGTTCATTCAGTATTGCCGCCACCCGTGGCATCATGTTGACCAACAATGCGACCCTTGATGCTGCGTATGGGGCCAGCATGACCATTAATAGTATCATCGCCGGGACTAACAGTCTCACCAAGACCGGCCCGGGCGCGGTCGTGTTGGCCAATCCAGGAAATTGTTGGACCAACGGGCTGACCATCAGCGGCGGCTCACTCAAATTGGGCGCTTCAGGAGCTATTCCCAACGGGTTGGGCAAGGCCAATGTGACCGTTAATGGTGGCACCATGGGTGTCGGCACTGCCACCATCCAGAATTTCGGCACCCTTGATCTGAACGGCTATGATACCACTATTAACGGGCTGACCGTAAACGTTACCACCCCTGGTGTGGGTGGTGTCGTCTTGAATAATGTAGCCAATAGCACGAACACGTTGACAGTAGGCAACGCAAATATCGCTTCTACCATTAGCGGCCTAAAGGATAATAATAACGACTTGGGCGGTGTACTGGTGCTTCGCAAGATCGGCACCAATACACTCGCGCTGGCGAATTACACCAATAATCATAGTGGCGGCTTTATCTTTGAAGGGGGGCGCATGGATTTCACCGACGATTATTCCTTGGGGAAGGTGCCGGCAGTTCCGACCACCAACCTGACATTCAATGGTGGCTCCATCCGCAACAATAACATAACCGTTGCCGCTAAAATTGCCACGAACCGAACCATCAACCTGCTGGCCGGGGGCGGTTATTTCCTGGCTGGCTACACCCCCAGCACGTTGACGATCAATGGCCGTATTACCGGGGTGGGGGCTTTGAATTTCAGCACGGAGAACAGCACCAATATCCTGACCAACCCAGGGAATGACTACCTGGGGAATACCATTGTGGGTAACAATATCCCTTACGTTGCTCCCAACGGGACGGCACCCAAGTTGAAGCTGGGGGCTTCGGAAGTGATTCCCAATGGCGCTGGCAAGGGGCTGCTGCTGATCACCAATGGCAGTTTGGTGGATATGGCCGGGGTTACGGAGACGGTGAATGGCTTGGGGGCTTGGGGATCCGCAGTGGCCGGCACCATTGACAATTCGATTGGTAATGCGAATCTCATTGTGGGGGATGCCAATACCAACAGCTCTTTCAACGGACTAATCAAGAATACCGGTGGAACTCTGAGCCTGACCAAGATTGGGACGGGAACACTGACCCTGAGTGGTATCAACACCTATTCCGGCGGTACGACTAATGCGAGTGGCATTCTCAACATCAATGCGGACGCCGCGCTTGGTGCTCCTGCACCACTGGTATTCTCGGGTAACAGCACGCTTCAGGAAGCTGGTAGCCTTGTCTTATCCGCAGGGCGTACCATCGCAATTGCCAACGGGGTTATCGCCACCAATGACGACCAAGGCTTCCCAGTTACCATTAACGCGCCGATCACCGGGGCTGGCGGTTTGACCAAGGTTGGTATTGGCACTCTGAACGCCGGCGGTGTCAACACCTATACCGGTCCCACGGTCATCACGGCTGGCATCATGGTCATCTCAACCGGACATAAAGGTGGAGGATCTTTTACCGTCAATGATGGCGCTGAATTGGCGGTGCAAACCTTGGTCAATGGTGCCTTTGTCCCGTTGTCCAATCTGACGCTTGGGTCGGGTGCCGGTGCCACGACCTTGACGTTCACAAACTGGTCCGCCAATGCAGTATTTCCCACGATCTGGGCTACGAATTTAACCATAAACAGCACGGTAACGATTAACATTAATGGTACACTGTTGGCGGGCACGTATCCCTTGATCAAGTACAGCACCAAGAATCCGATCGCGGGGAATATCCAGTTGGCGGCCATGGTTTTGCCCCGTGGGATTACTGCCAGCTTGAACGATAGTGGTACGTCCATTGACTTGGTGGTCGGAGGCTCGGGCGGAATTGTCTGGGCGGGCACCCCTAGTTTGCCATTTTGGGATGTCAACCTAAGCCAGAACTGGCTCTTTGGCGGATCGCCGGATTTTTATCTGGAAACCCCGCAACCCGACGCGGTCGTCTTTGATGATAGTGCAGCCGAGAAGACGGTGGTCCTCTCTAATATCCTTTCGCCTTTCCAGATCACGTTCAGTAACAGCTTGGATTATTCGCTAAGCGGTACCGGCAAGGTTAGTGGCGCAGCCTCGATCGTCATGTGGGGAACCGGCACCAACACCATCAATACCACCAATGATTTTTCCGGACCGGTGTTTGTCAATGGCGGCATGCTCAGGCTGGGGAATCGCGGCGCGTTGGGGACAGCGAGTGGGCCGACCACCATTGCCAGCGGAGCGACCTTGGATATTAATGGCACGTTGACGAATTTGGATACGATCATTGTCTCCGGCAGTGGTCTGGGCAGCAATGGGGCTATTGTGGATTTGACGGGAACCGGTGCCTCTCCCTACAACAACCTCAGTAATGTAACTTTGGTGGGGGATACCACTTTTGGTGGCGTAGGGCGCTGGGACATTATGGCGGGCGGTAACTTTGTCGGGAATGGATATAAGTTGACCAAACTTGGTGGCAACCTTATTTCCATCAAAACCACTGGGTCCACTGGCCTGGGCGATATCGAGGTGAAACAAGGCGCTCTGCGTTTTGAGAATGCCACGACCTACGGTGATTCAGCCAAGACCGTGACGATCTCTACCAACGCCATGCTGTCCATTTACAACAACGGTACCGTGAATAAACCGATGGTGGTCCTGGACCGAGGAATTGTCTCAACCGACAGCGGCACTGCCAATGTCTGGACTGGCACTGTCACTCTAAATGGAACAAATACCTTTGATGCTGGCAGCTTCGGCTCAAGTCAAAACACCACCTTGACACTGAGCAATACGGTGAGCGGCAGCGGTGGGCTGAGGAAGATCAGTACCAATTGCTGGTGCTGGCGGTGTCCAATAACTATGACGGAGTTACGATTGTGGCGGGCGGCATTTTAACGCTCAAGAACTCCGCCGCGCTGGGAACGACCAACGGCAGCACCTATGTCTATCGCACGGGCGGTACGAATGCGGCTTTCACTGACGCTACCGGCCAACTCCGGTTGGATCCCGGCACGGGCAATAGCATTATCATTCAGGACGCGCTCTATCTGGATGGCGATGCGCAATACGGCTATCAGGGCGCATTGCTTAACAATACCGGCACCAATTATTTGAATGGGCCCGTTACCATGGGCACCAATGGCCTTCGAATGCAGGTAGCTGACGGACGACTGATTGTGAATGGCTCTATTACTAATATAGGCACCGGCAGCAGGCAGTTTGTGGCCAACCCGAACGGCAGTAAGGTTTTGACCTTGAATGGGACGATTGATCTCACTTCCAGCGGCCCTATGCTTGTGCACGGTGGCGGGCTCTGCGAGTTAAATGCTTCAAGTAACGTCATTGGCGGTCTGAGCGTCCAGTACAACACAACGTTGAAGCTGGGGACCAATAACGTCTTCCCGACTCCTCCCTCCCTGACATTAGGCGATAATACCGCTGTGCCGCATGGGATTGGTACCATCAATCTGAATGGTTACAACCTCACGTTGCGCTCGATTACAACCCCTGGCACCAATGCGATCGCCTGTTCGATTACCAGCGCCGTGCCAGCAATGCTGACCATCACCAATAACTCCGCCAACAGTTATACCGGACGCGTTGCAGGAGCGGTTAGTCTCACCAAGTTGGGTGCCGGCACTCTGACGATGGTCAGCGTCAGCAACAGTTTCACCGGTAACGCGCTTATTAAGGCTGGATCCCTTTCTTTGGTGGGCGATTCCGGCTTTTCCAACGCAGTCACCATCCAAATTGACGCCGGGGCTTCACTGGTCGTCACAGGACGTAACGACGGAACGCTCAACCTCGGTTTTGGCCAAACTCTGTCTGGCAATGGAACTGTGGCCGGCAATGTGGTCAATTATGGCACGTTGGCACCCGGCAGTAATGGTATAGGCGTCCTCACGGTGACGAACAATGTCGGGGTGAATGGCACAACCATCATGGAAATCAGCAAAGTCGGTTCAGTCCGGACCAACGACCTCCTCACCGGTGCGATCTGGCTGACCAATGGTGGCACGCTGACCGTGGTGTTGGCCGCTGGCAGCGATCCTGTCACCAGCTTGGTGGCGGGCGATTCCTGGAAGCTGTTCAATGCCGCGAATTACACGGGCACCTTTGCAGTCACCAACCTGCCAGCGGGAGTGGTCTGGGATACGTCCACTCTGAACACGGATGGCACCATTCGCGTAATCGGCGTTGGAACGGGCGGTTTGACGGTCACTCCTTCGCCGACAAACACGGTCGAGGTCAATTCGCCAGCGGGCTTTCTGGCCTCCGCTTCCGGCACCGAGCCGATCACCTATTTCTGGTATGCTAACTCGAACTACCTGACGCCGGTGGCGATAACCAATGCTTTCACCAATGCCTCTGTGGTGTGCAGCGATAACAACACGCACTTCAACGTGGTGGCCAGCAATGCCTATGGCGGTTCCCTCACCAGCGCGCCCGTGTATGTGGCAGTAATTGATACTAGGAAGCCGGTGTTTGTGACCGACCTGGTCCAAGCCACGAATACCACGGGTGTGGGCTCCAACTTCATGATCGCGGTAAGTATGGCGATGAGTTGCCAAACCCTGAGTTCTACCTGGTACTACGATACGACCAATGTCTTCACCAAAGGGGACATTGCAGTGCTGTACAATACCAACGCCTCGCTGACACTGACCAACCTGCAAACAACCAACTCAGGCACGTACATGGTCTCGGTGGCGAATGTCAATGGGGCGACCAACAGCATGGTGGTAACCTTGGTGGTGACCAATCATTCGAGCACGTCGGTGGGCTTGGTGATCACCCCGTCGCCGACCAACACGGTGGCGGTGGGAACGCCGGCGGAGTTTACCGCGACGGTGACGGGCGGCAGCGCGCCAATCGGGTTCTACTGGTACAAGCTGCCGAATCTGACCGTACCAGTGGGCACGGGTAATAGCTACACCAGCGCGGTGGTAACGTGCGCTAACGAAGGGGATGCGTATCAGGTGGTGGCAAGTAACAGCGTTGGAACAGTGACCAGCACGGTGGCCTATGTGGAAGTGCGGGACA
>JBAXGN010000168.1 GCA_037139415.1 Verrucomicrobiota bacterium
CTCTATCAGGTGCTGCTGAACCCCGTCAGCAACGCGGTCAAATTCACCCAGCAAGGAGAGGCGGTGGTGGAAATCTGCCGCCTGCAACGCTGGGATGACATCCCGCCCGGTCATCGCCCCAACTACGTGACGAAAGGTGGCCCGCCCCCGGCGGCGTCATCCTACCTGCTGGTGAGGGTGCGGGATACCGGTATCGGCATTCCCCCCGAGGTGCTGCCCAGCTTGTTTCAGGCTTACGTTCAAGCGAATGCGCATGTTCAGCGCAAGTACGGGGGCACGGGTTTGGGGCTGGCCATCAGCAAGAAAATCATCGAATCCCTTGGCGGATCAATCTGGGTGGAAAGTGTGCCGGCCCAAGGGACTACATTTTCCTTCTGCTGGCCAAGTCGGCGAGTGGATGGCCATAGTCCCGCCCGTGAACCGGCGGTGGAAGCAGGCCGATCTGCCAACCATCGGCAAGCAACGCCGGGGCAAGCAGAGAAAATTCTGATCATTGAAAACGGAACGGCTAATCGGGCGTATCTCCAGGCGGAGGTTCAACGGATGCAATTTGCGCCCATGGCCTATGCCAATCCGCAGGAGGCCTTGGCTTGGCTGGCCCGAAATCAGGTCCGAGCGGCCATTATTGATGACCGGGTGAACGATCCGGATGGTGTGGCGAGGCAGATACGCCAGATCAGTGGGAATGCGTTGTTGCCGCTGATCTTGCTGACCCCTATCAATGCCGAGCGCAGCCAGTTGGCGGATATTCCGCCGCCGTCCCGGCGGATCTATAAACCGATCAAGCTTGAGGCTATCCAGCAGAGCTTGAACCAGCTTATTCGGCAGGAACCGTCTGTGCCAACCCAACCGGTGCCGCGTCCGGCTCCAGCGGTTACCCCAAAACTGGGAGAATCCTATCCCACGCAGATTCTGTTGGCCGATGACAACCCGATCAATCTGCAAGTTGGGCTTAACCTGCTGCGGCGGATTGGTTGTTCCGCCGACACCGCTAGCGATGGTCAGGAGGTTCTAAACACCCTGTCCCAGAAGCGGTACGACATCCTGCTGCTGGACATCCAAATGCCTTTAATGGATGGTTTTGCGGTCGCCCAAAGAATTCGGCAGCAGGAGCGGGAGGCGAAACAGGCTGGCAACGGCGAGCCCAAGTTTCCCCTCGTAATTATCGCCATTACTGCCAACGTGATGCGTGGCGATTCGGAACGCATGATGGCAGTGGGGATGAATGATTACCTGGCCAAGCCGGTTGATTCCAGAGCGTTTGACACCACATTGACGCGTTGGATACGTCATGTTCATATGGCTCGCAGCATGGTCAATACCCGTGGGGTTCAGCCCCGTGCCGAGGAGGCGTTGCATTCCATGCCGGGTACAACTGCGAATGGGGCGTGTGCCCACCCAAACACCTTGGAGCGGGGAGCGGATCGGGAACCACCGGTGAACCTGACGCAGTTTCGGAAAATAGCTGGCACTTCCGAAGCGGAGGTGCGAAGCTTGCGGGAACTGTTTCTGGACCGGACTTCCGATCTGATGCGGCAACTTAAACAAGCGTTGGCGGACGGGAATACCGGGGAAGCCAAACGCCTGGCGCATAAAGGATCTGGCTCCAGCGGCACTTGTGGCATGCCCCCTCTGGCCGGGTTGCTGAGAGATACGGAACGCCTCAGTGAAGCCGGCCAGTTGGCGGACGCCAGGCTGGCCTTTGAGTCGGCGCAGTGCGAATTTGAACAGGTCCGTGAATTTTTGCAAAAAGTCATTTAAAGTAGTATGCCATTCGCTACCGCCAAGTTGCGCAAGCGCCTGCTGATCATTGAGGATGACGAGATCATCTCCAATGTGTATCGCAGCCGGTTTGAGCGCGCGGGGTATGAAGTAGAAATTTGCGCCGACGGGCAAAGCGGCTTTTATCGTCTCCATGAAAGCGTCTTCGATGCGGTGGTGTTGGACTTGATGTTGCCGCAGATGAACGGGGCGGATATTCTGGGTAAAATCCGTGTGCAGAAACGTTTTGAGACACTGCCGGTGATCGTGTTGACTAATTCGCACCTCTCGCAACTGGCCGACCGCGCCCGAAAGGCGGGCGCCAATGAAGTCTTCTCCAAAGCCACAACGACCCCGGCGCAAGTGGTCGCAGCAGTGAATAGCTGTCTGGGCATCCCCACGGTTGTCGCCAATGACCTGATACCCATGGAGGGAGGGACTTCTGCACCGACGGCTCCGGCAGGAAACCCTGCCATGCTCCGCAGCCACAACGAGACAAAGGTTCCGGCCCTTCCCCCCCCGTCCGCAGACGTAAATGAGGAACCCGCCTGGATTCTGGACCCACCGATGGATGAGGGAGGAGCCCGCCCCGCGCAGAATGACCGGCTGTTGGCGTTCGGCGAGGCGGTGGCGCCGACCAGAATCCCACTGGGTTTGAACCCGCCCGCTAAGACCCGCCAGGCGCTTTTGGAGGACCAGACCGGAACGGCGTCTGTGAACGGCATAATGGTTCCGAAAGAGTCTGACGTGCCGCCCCCCCCCTCTTTCATCAAAGGGATGCACGGGTGGCTCAAGACGCTGAACAAGACGGATAGCCAATTCAAGAAACTGGCCTGCCTGTATGAAATGGTCGGGCTAGTCCATCCGCTGACCGAAGGCATTTTGAGTTCAGATGCGCTGGCGCTGCGCCGGCTCGCTGAGGCGTTCGAGGCGTTGCTTTGGGAGCTTCACGAAAACCCGACGGTGATCACGCAATCCACCTTGATGACCTTGGCTAAGACGACTGATTATCTGGCCCAATTGCTGGAGCATCCTGAGGTGGCCCGGACGGTGACGCAGCCGGCGGTGTTGGTGGTGGATGACGACCTGTTTTCCCGGCGGGCTATGATCAAGGCATTAGAGCAGATCCAGATCAAGCCCATTGCCGAGGAAAGTCCGGAGTGCGCCTTGGAAAAAATGCAGCACACCGTCTTTGACTTGGTGATCACCGACGTTAATATGCCGGGCATGAGCGGATTTGACCTGTGCAAGCGGTTGCATGCCACGCCGGGTAACCGCGCCACGCCGGTTATCTTTGTGACCGTCCAAGATGATTTCCAGCGGCGTACTCAATCCGTGCTCAGTGGTGGAAACGAAATGATTGCCAAGCCTTATCTCTTGATGGAACTGGGCGTCAAAGCGCTCGTCCATCTGCTTAAGAAGCCGGCTGCAGGCGCTGGGACTTGAGGTCATGAAAATCAGTAAAATCAAACAACCAGTCGTGTCCTTGAGAATACGTTGGTTAGGCCAAACGGCTACGGGGTGTTTTTGCAATCTATGAGGCTCTCTATGGAATTCGCCTTGCTGGGTATGCCGGAAACTTCTTCCCTGGCTGAGTGTCAAGCTGCATACAATCGGCAGCGTGCCAATTGGCGGCGGCGAATCAATTTTGCAGTCTCCGAAAAACTGAAGGAAAAATCCCTAAGCGAATTAGCGAGACTGGACGAGGCGTTCGAGAAAATCCGTTCCGAATTGAGCACGGAGCATGAGGAACTGCAAAAGAAACTTGCCGGGGCGGAACAGGCGGAGGCCACGTTGCGCGCGGCTAACCAGAGCTTGTCCGCGCAGCTTGCGGCGTTGCAGCAGCAGCTCAGTGAGTCGGATAAGGTTAAGGCTGGTTCAGAGGAGGCCACCCGGAGCTTGCGCACTGAACACGAGGAGCTGCAAAAGAAACTTGCCGGGGCGGAACAGGCGGAGGCTGCGGTGCGCGAGGTCAACCAGACCTTGTTCATGCAGCTAGCGGCGTTGCAGCAGCAGTTCAATGAGTTTGATCAGGTCAAGGCAGGTTCAGAGGAAGCCACCCGGAGTTTGCGCACCGAGCACGCAGAGCTGCAAAAGAAGCTTGCCGGGACGGAACAGGCGGAGGCCACGTTGCGCGAGGCCAACCAGAGTTTGTCCGCGCAGCTTGCAGCATTGCAAAAGAGTCTGCATGAGATGGAGAAAGAACGGACGGCGTTGGAAGAGAACAATTGGAGTTTGCAAGTGAAGCAGCAGGGACTACAGCGGTCCTTCGATGAGTTGGAAAAGACCAAGCTTGCCTTGGAGAAAACCGACCGCACTTTAAGCCTCCCCCGGGAGGATTTGCGGGGTTCCATCGCGGATTCGGGGACGGCGGCCAGACAGGTGACCGGACAGCCATCGGCATCGGCGGGGTTGCGGGTCTTGATCGGGGATAGCGATTCCAAGCATCGTGAAACGCTCGCTGCGGCACTCCGGACTGAGGGCATCCAGGTGAACAGTTTGGGTACCTCTCATGAAATCATGCGGGTACTGCAACGCGAAGCAGCGTCAGGCGCCCCCTATCAATGTGTGCTGCTGGATGCTGAGCGTGCCCTGGAGGAAACCTTACGGTTGGCTCAAGCCATCACGAGCGCGCGTGAGTTGGCGGGCGTGGCCGTGCTACTGATGAGCCAGCCCAATCAACTGCTTGACGATTCCCAATTACGCCAAGCCGGAGTACGCTCCTGTCTGTTCAAACCGGTTGGCGGCGCCGAACTTGCAAGGTTGCTCAAGCGCTTCACGGTGAAAGCGAGGCTGCTGTAGTTTTTTGAGCCAGCACCCAGGCCCGCGCTTCCTCGGCGGTTTTCAATTCATCCTGCAATTGTTTTTCCCGCAGCTCGGCCATTACGCGGCCCATGGCCGGACCGGGCTTGAGGCCGAGCGACTGAAGGTCGTGACCGGTGAGCAGGGGCGGAAGCACTTCCGGTTGTTGCGCCAGCTCAGCTTGCTGCGTCTTCAAGAAGTCGTAAAGCTCAAGGCCTTGATGCGAGCCCAGGCAATCCAGTTTATGCAACTCGAGTTCCAGTGGAAACGTCGGGCGCATTAACATGCGGCGGAGCGAGGATTTGCGCATTTCCCGGGCATCTTTGAACTGCATGTGATGATAGACACAGATTTTGACATCGGCGATTTCCTGGTTGGAGAAACGGAGCCGGCGGAGGATGGTTTCCGTCATTTCCGCCCCCACTTTTTCGTGGGTGTAAAAGTGATGCTGCCCGGTGACTTCATCCCGCGTGGCGGTCACGGGTTTGGCCACATCATGCAGGAGCACAGCCCACGGCAGCATCGCCGGGCATTCAGCCGGCAAGTTCGAGAGCATCAGGCGGATGTGATTATAAACGGAACCTTCCGGATGATATTGCGGGCTTTGCGCGCACTCAATGGTGGCGGCGATTTCCGGCAGGACATGCGCCAATAGTCCGGTTTCACGCAACAAATCCAATCCGCGCGCGGCGTGCGGCGGGCAAAACAGCTTCAGCAATTCATCGCGAATGCGTTCGGCGCTGACGCGCATCACCCGTTCGGGATTCTGTTTTACCGCCGCCAGCGTGGCCGGCTCGATCTCGAAGCCAAGCTGGGCGGCCAGCCGCACGGCCCGCAACAGGCGCAGGTGATCTTCCGCGAAGCGTTCCGCAGGATTCCCGATGGCGCGCAGCACCCGGCTTTTTAAATCCGCCTCGCCGCCCACCCAATCATGCAGCACCTTTTGGCCGGGATCGTAATAGAGTCCGTTGACGGTAAAATCCCGGCGGCTGGCATCGGCGGCGGGATCACCAAAAGTGACTTGGCCGGGATGCCGGCCATCGGTGTAGCCCGATTCGGAACGGAAAGTGGCTACTTGAAATTCAAAGCCCTGTTCCAAAACCAGCACCACGCCGAACTGACGCCCCACCGGGATGGTCTTGAGGAAAAGACGTTCGATTAGCTCGGGTGTGGCATTCGTGGCGACGTCGTAGTCGCGGGGTTCGCGACCAAGGAGGAAATCACGGACGCAGCCGCCTACCCAATAGGCCGCAAAGCCGGCTTGCTGAATGCGCCGGGCGATCTCGGTGGCTACGGTTGCGAGCTGTGCATCCATGTGGGAGGGAGGATGGCGTAAAAGAGGATGCGCGGCAAGGAAGAAGGAATGCGGAATGCATGGCAAAAATGGGAAGAAAACCTTTTTGCAGAAAAATAAACCGGCAGAAAAATGGGAACGGAACATGGCAAAAATATTATCTGGCAAAAAAATGATGCGAAGGAGATGGAAGCGAGGAGCCAGAAGCTGGGAGCAAGTTAGGTATAACACGGTCACTGACCGGACTTTGCTTTTTGGCATGCATGGTGCGCTTACTGGGCGCGGGGTGGTTAGGAAGCATTGGTTTTACCTGCGGCTCATGTCGGGCAGGCTACGATGGCTGCTGAGCGAGGTCAAGCATGGGAATCCTGCCTGAACTTCTGCGGCTACATGCAGCGCGGCCAGAGGAGCCAGCAGCAGCGCTCCAAGGAAACCAAACATGACAGGGGGCAACGTATCCAGGACTGCCAAGTTGGTTTTCATCGTCGTTTTCTTTCCAAACAACAATTGCCGACTGAACTCGCAGGACAGGCAGGCCGCGGTCGCAAAGGTATGAGTTTGATGAGTTCATCGCCGGCACACATTGCGGTATTGATTGAGATGCCGGGCATCGTCCGTTCGCCCCCAGCCACCCCTGCAATTCCACCCCTGTCGGCTATGCCGATAGCAATGGCTTGTCCCACGGAGCGCGACGCGGGCGTTCCATCCACTTGCTGGCCTCGGCATCGCCCACGATCTCCTGCTTGATGGGGTCCCATTTAAGCTTGCGGTGATTGTAGTAGGCCAGGTTGCCCAGGTGGCAGACCGTGACCGTGCGGCAGCCGATCTCCACGTCGCAGATCGGCTTCTTGCGGGAAACAATGCAATCGAGAAAATCCTGCTGATGGTTGCCGCTGTGGTAGAGTTTGACGCCGGTTTCAGGCAGGGGCTTTTCATCCAACCCCTCGGGCACGGTCTTGAACTTGCCACGGTTCACCCAAATCTCACCGTGCTCGCCAATAAACCGGATGCCGCCAAAGTCCGGGACCTTGCCATGCGTCATCTCAACACCATTGGCATAGAGGTATTTCATGCCACTGGTGGCCTTGGGATCTTCCGGCGGGGTGACCTCGATGGGGCCGGAATCATCCATCCCCAGCCCCCATTGGGCGATATCATAGTGGTGCGCGCCGAAATCGGTCATGCCGCCACCACCGAACTCGCGGTACTTGCGCCAATTCGGGAAATGGTTATGCACGCCGCGCGGGCTGAGCACAGAGTTGTAGGGGCGCATGGGCGTCGGGCCGAGCCACATGTTCCAGTCGAGCCCTTTCTCCAAGGGTTCTTCCGGCAGGTCGCACGGCACCGCCGGACCGCCCACATCCACGACCACCTTTTGGATTTTGCCGATGCGACCATTGCGAACCAACTCGCAGGCCTTCAGAAACTCGCGCGAGGATCGCTGCATGCTACCCACCTGAAAGACGACGCTGTTCTTGCGCGTTGCCGTCACCATGGCCTTGGCCTCCAGGATGGTTTGCGAGAGCGGTTTTTCGCAGTAAATGTCCTTTTTCGCATTGGCGGCCGCGATGGCGATCAACGCATGCCAATGGTCGGGAGTGGCGATGCAAACCGCATCAATATCCTTGCGGCCCATGATTTCCCGGAAATCATTATAGGCATCGCAGCCTTTATAGCCGGCTTCATTCTTCTTGGTGTAAAAATCCTCGACGATTTTTTTGGCGGACTCACGCCGGGTAGTGTCCACATCGCATACGGCCAACACCTTGGTGTTCTTGCCCAAAAAGCCGTTCAACAGCCCGCGATTCTGTTTGCCCATGCCAATGAATCCCATGGTGATGCGCTTGCTGGGCGGAGTCTCCGCGCTCCAAATGTTTGAAGGTAAAATAAACGGGACCACGGCGGCGGTGAACCCGGCGCGCTGGACGAATGCCCGGCGAGACAAGGACGGTGTATGACTCATAGTTTTATCGTATTATCTAATAACGGTGACCCTTGAACAATGCCACAAACACGGCTGCAGTGTCCATCCTTATCTCAGTTACCAGTCACCTGTGAACTGTGACCAGTTATCGGTTGGCCAGCAATATATCCAGCTCCTCAAGGCCGGAATGGGAACCGATTTCGAAGAAGCGCTCGGGGACTTCGTAGCCGGTCATCTGGTTGCGGCGCACCAGGTCGCCCATCACCTGGGCGAGATCGAAGGGACGATCCGCCGGGTATGCATCAAATACGGAGGACTTGAACACGCTCAAGCCATAGTCAATATGCCGCATCTCCGGCAGGCGGGCTTTTTTGTCATAGACCACCACGCGGCCATCGCGGAAGACGATGTTGCTGACATCATACTGGCCATGGTTTTCAAACACCGTCATCAAGGCGGGTCGGCCGCTGCGGCGGAAGGTAGCGACAATCGACGCGTATTCGATGGGCAGATAGGAATCGCCGTAGATCATGATGAACTCAGGCCCGAGCTTGGGCAGAGCCAACTTGAGCGCACCGCCGGTGCCCAGCAGCACCGGACCATCAAAGGAATAATCGAGTTGGAGGTCAAAGGCCGCGCCGTCACCGTAATCGCGCTGGATCATTTCCCCCAGGTAGCCGACACAGAGTACCACGCGCCGGACGCCGCGCTGGCGCAACAGCCGCAATTGATGCGAGAGAAAGGGTTCGCCCGCCACGGTGACCAGTGATTTGGGGATTTTCTCGGTGATGGGCCGCAACCGTGTGGCCAAGCCACCAGCCAGCAGCGCCACCGGCAGGTCCAAATCTTGCAGGGGAGACTTCCCCGAAACCAGATTTCGCCCTTTGCCCTCCTGAACCGCCCTTTCCCCCTCAACCGCCCTGCGGGCACCTTCTCCCCCTTGGGGGAGAAGGACGGGATGAGGGGGTTTCTGGGGAGAACTCACAGCGCGCCTTTCAATTATTGAATAACCGCCTTGGTGCCTTCAAAATCGAAACGGAAGCGGACTTCCTGAAGCCCGGCCTGGCGCATGGCATGACGCAGCCGCGATTTATCCTCGGCGTAAAACATGAGGAAGCCGCCGCCGCCAGCGCCAATGAGTTTGCCGCCCAGCGCGCCATGGGCCATGGCCAAATCGTACCATTGATTGATTTGCGGGTTGCTCATGTTGCCGGAGCGTTCCTTTTTGCGCTGCCAATGCACATCCATCAACCGCGCAAACTCCGGCAGGTCGCCGCGTTCCATGGCCGCCTGGCTTTGCAGCCCCAGGTCCTTCACAAAATGCAGGTTCTCGATCATGGATTTATCCATGCTTTTGCTTTTTTGATCCTGCTCCTTGAGAATCGAGGAGGCGGACCGGGAATAGCCGGTAAAAAACAGCAGCAGGTTATCCTCAAGATTGTAGCGGGTTTCCTCGGATAGCTTGAGCGGCCAGGCCTCGACTTTGCCACCGGGCAGGAATTTGAAACAGGTAATGCCGCCATAAGCCGCAATGTATTGATCCTGCTTGCCGATCGGTTCCTTGAGCCGGTTGAGTTCGATGTCACATGCCTGTTCCGCCAGTTCGGCCGGATGTACCAGGTTCTTGCGATACGCATGCAGCGCCTTGAGCAGCGCGGTGGTAAAACTTCCCGAGGAACCAAGGCCGGTACCGGCGGGGATGTCCGCCATGGAGGTTAGTTCCAGCGACTTGCCATCCATGCCCAGCAGGCCAAAAGCCTCGCGGATGATGGGATGTTCCAGTTCCGCGGCCGTGGCCACGCGCTCCAGGCGCGAATACTTTACGATGAGATCCGGAACGAACGTGTCGTGGATGGTGATATAGACATATTTATCAATGGCTGCCGCCACCAGGAATCCGGTGTGCTGCTCATAATAGGAGGGCAGGTCGGTGCCGCCCCCGCCGAGGCTGATGCGCAAAGGTGAACGTGTGATGATCATAAATCGAATTATTCGTTGCCGTGAAGGATCGAGGGGAGGTTGGTTATGTTTGTGCCGGGGGGTTCCAGACCAGGCCGCACTTCTGATAAATGGTCTCCACCACGCGTAACACGGCCTTGGCTTCCTTGAGTCCTGGCACGGGTGTTCGCTTGAGTCGGATATCCTCAAAAAACTCGGTCATCTCCAGCTTCCATGATTCGTCGCCGCGCGGGTATTCGTAGATGGTGGTATCCGGCGGGCCCATTTGTGGCAGCATTTTGTAATAATACAGGCGTTCCATCCCGTAGCTGCCCCCCAAACCTTCCCAATGGAGTTTGGCGTCGCGCCCGTAGATCTCCAGACTGAACATGTTTTTCCATTCCGAACAACTGACGTGCAGCCAGGCGGTGCGTCCCTGGGTATCGCGCAGGCTGAGGAAGGCGTTGTCATCCACCGGCATGTTCCAGAAATAGGTGGCGGCGTGGCCATCGATCTGGCCAAATTCGCCGAGGTACATGCCGGCGAGATCAATCAAATGCACCCCTTGGTCCATTAATTCTCCGCCGCCGGATAATTTGGGATCAGCGCGCCATTCCTTCTCATACCCCAACCGGCCACCCTGACCATAGCGACCGCGCACGAACATGATTGGCCCCAATGCACCACATTGAATGAGTTCCTGGGCTTTGAGGCAGGCGGGATGATAGCGATGATTATACCCGATGCGCACCAAACCGCCGTGTTGGTTGGAAAGCGCCTCCAGCTCCTCCAGCTCACGGAGCGAAATGGCACCGGGTTTTTCCACCAGAACATGCTTTCCGGCGCGCAGTGCCATGGCGGCAATGGGCGCCAAGGCATGGTTAATGGTGGCGACCATCACCACATCCACCTTGGGCGAGCTTAATGCTTTTTCCACCGAGTCGGTGGCCTGGCAACCCGGGCTCTGGGCCGCCAGTTTGCGGGCACGCTCCAGGTTGGTATCGCAGGCCATGGCTACGCTCCCCGGCGGCAGGTTCAACAGGCGTTTCTGCCCGATCAAGCCGCAGCCAATCATCGCTACCCGATATGTAGGTTGTGTGGTTTCAGCCATAACATGTGTCATTTAGTGTGGATATAAGAGCAGAGAACCCGGCGTTGCGGCAAGACTGGAAATGGATAATTGCGGAAGCATACCGGCCGGGCAGGCATGGTAGCAGGGCCGCGCGATGGAATCGGTGAGGTGCGGTGTCTGAACCGCCTCACTGCCGGAAACAAAAGTACCAGACCAACCCACCGGCCAGGGCAAAAAACACCAAGCCAAGGATCATCTGCAGGATCAGTTTGCCGACCTTCATGGCGCAATAGCCCACCACGAGGGCGGCTAACACCAATCCGGCAATCATCCAAGGCGACAGGTCCTTGGGCAAATACTCTTTCCAAGCTGTGACATCCATAACGTGTGGTCGCGGACTTCCGCGTTTTGGACGGCCGCTCAGGCCAACCCCGCCCGCCGGGATCAACCGATAAAGGCCGCGTGAACTGCGCGCATGGCGGCTTCGCCTTTGGCGAGGTCAATGACCACGGACACCTTGATTTCACTGGTGGAAATCATGTCAATGTTCACACCTTCCTTGGCGAGGGTCTCAAACATCCTGGCGGCCACGCCAGGCTGGCTGCGCATCCCGACACCCACCACCGAGAGTTTGCCGATTTTCTCATCGGCCACTGCTTCCTTGAAGCCCACTTCCGCCTTGAGGCTGTCAATGACCTTGTTGGCCTTGAGCAAATCCGCCTTGTCCACCGTGAACGAAATATCCGTGGCGCGTCCTGATCCGCCGTGCGGCGCGGTCTGGACAATCACATCCACGTTGATCGAGGCATCGGCCAGCGATTTGAAGATGCGGGCGGCCATGCCGGGTTGGTCGGGTACGGCCACAAGCGTGACTTTGGCCTGGTTCTTATCGAGCGCGACGCCACGAATGACGACGCCTTCCATGCTTTTGGTTTCCTCTTTCACAATCGTTCCTGGGTTATCGTTCATGCTGGAGCGGACTTCAAACACCACGCCAAATTTCTTGGCAAATTCCACCGAGCGCGACTGCATCACCTTGGCGCCAAGGCTGGCCAGTTCGAGCATTTCATCATACGCAATCTCCTGGAGCTTGCGGGCATTCGGCACGATGCGCGGATCGGCGGTATAAACCCCGTCCACGTCCGTGTAAATTTCACAGAGATCGGCCTTGAGCGCCGCGGCCAGGGCGATGGCCGTCAAATCGGAACCCCCGCGTCCCAGCGTGGTGATCTGGCCTTCCGAGGTTTCTCCTTGGAATCCGGCCACAATAACCACATTCCCGCCCTTGAGGAAGGCATGCACTTTCTTGGGGGTGATGTTCTGGATTTTGGCTTTGGTATGCACGCCATCGGTGACGATGCCCGCCTGGGCGCCGGTGAGGGATACGGCCTTGAGGCCAATGCTGTGCAAGGCCATGGCGGTCAGGGCGGTAGTGGTCTGCTCGCCGGTGGCCAGCAGCATATCCATCTCCCGCTCATCGGGCAGCGGCATGATATCCTTGGCCAATTTGATCAGCCCATCGGTCACGCCGCTCATGGCGGAGACCACGACGACCAGTTGGTGGCCCTTCGCGTGATATTCCGCCACGCGCTTGGCCACATTCTTGATACGTTCGGTGTTCCCCACCGACGTGCCACCATATTTTTGAACAATCAATGCCATTGTTTGACAGGCGGCGATAGTAAACCAGTCAAGAGGCATTTCAACGCCAATTTTACGGAAAATTATCCGCTCGGAAGGTCGCTCCATTCTTGACAGATTACTTTTCGTGGTGACATTGGAGGCATGTCGCGTACCCGATTGTCACCCACCGGATGTTTGCTGAGAATTTCGTGCCTGAGTCTCGGGCTGATGCTCCAGGTGGCCGTCACCCCGGCCAGCCAGGCCGGCGCCCTGGAAGAATATGTCCAGCGGCCCGACCCCAGCTTTGCCTGGAAAGCGGTCGAACAGAAGCAACAGGCTGGATTCACCATCACGCGGCTCGACGTCACCTCACAGACCTGGCATGACCTGCGCTGGACCCACACCATGCAGATTGGCCATCCCGCCAAGGTGCGCAATCCCGGCGTCGCCCTGCTGGTGATCGCCGGCAGCGGCGACGGTTCCAGCAGCTTTAACCTCATGAAAACCGTTAGCGAACAGGCGGGCATCCTGGTGGCGGTGGTGGCTAATGTGCCGAACCAACCGCTGTTCAATGGACGCAATGAAGATGCCTTGATCGCGTACACCTTTGACCAATATTTGAAGACCGGCGATGAAACCTGGCCGCTCCTGCTGCCCATGGTCAAAAGCGCGGTTCGCGCCATGGACGCCGTGCAGGCCTATGCCCAGGCGGAATACGGCCAAAAGGTTGAAAAATTTGTGGTGACCGGCGTCTCCAAGCGCGGATGGACCACCTGGCTGAGCGCCGCTGCGGATCCGCGCGTGGCCGCCATTGCGCCCGCAGTCATTGACATGCTCAACATGAAGGCCCAGACCGAGTGGACCCAGAAAGTCTATGGCCGGCAGAGCGAAAAAATCCGGGCCTACACCGATCTGAAACTGGTGGAAAAAATGGACACGCCGCAAATGGTGGCGCTGCGCGGGTTGGTGGACCCTTATAGTTATCGCCGGAATTATCGCCTGCCCAAGCTGATCCTGTTGGGCACCAACGATCCTTTTTGGACCGTCGAAGCCTTGAAACATTACTGGTACGACCTGCCGGGGCCCAAACTGGTCTATCAAGCGCCCAACACCGGGCACGCGCAGACGGCGGAGTCCATTCAAACCATGGCGGCGGTGTTCCAAATGGTGGCCGATGGCAAAGAACTGCCGACCGTGGAGTGGCAGTTCAGCGGCGCGGATCACCGCAATGTGACGGTAACGGCGAGTCAGCAGGCCAAAGCGGCACGCTTATGGACGGCGGAATCCGCCACCCACGACTTTCGCAAAGCCACCTGGTCAAGCCAGGCATTGCCGGTCACCAGGGATGGCCGCGAAGCCGCCGCCGCCGTGCAATTACCCGCCAGCGGGTACCGGGCTTACATGGTTGAGTTGACCCTGACCGCCTCGACCGGGGCCGATTATAAGGTCTCCACGCAGGTCCAGGTCGTCCCGGAAAATGTCCAATAGCCGGGGGCGAGCAATGTCAGATCGCGCATATCAGTAAAATGCCGGCTTGCGATTGCCCGCCCATTGGGCTAATACAAGGAGCGTGACGAAGTCCAATACTCCAGTCAACGGTAACAACGGTTCGCCCAGTACGCAGGCGCGCCAGTTGATTGCCAACATCGCGCGTGCCTTTCTGGGCAAGGAAGAGGTGGTCACGCGCGCGGTGGTGGCGCTGATCGCTGGCGGGCATGTGCTCGTTGAAGACGTGCCCGGTCTGGGTAAAACCCTCCTGGCCAAGGCTATCGCCAAGTCATTGGCGGCCGATTTCAAGCGCATCCAATTCACCGCCGATCTCCTCCCTTCCGATATTTCCGGCGTCACGGTGTATGCCCCGGAGCGTCACGAGTTCACCTTCCGTCGCGGCCCGGTCTTTACCAACGTGCTGTTGGGCGATGAAATCAACCGGGCCACGCCGCGCACGCAATCCAGCCTGCTCGAGGCCATGGAGGAACAACATGTGACGGTGGATGGCGTGGTGCATCCGCTCGAATCGCCGTTTTTTGTCGTGGCCACGCAAAATCCCATCGAACTCGAGGGCACGTACCCGTTGCCGTTCGCGCAGATGGATCGGTTCATGCTGCGCTTGAGTATCGGCTACCTGGAGCGCGCATCGGAAATCGAAATGTTGCGCGTGCAGCGCAATGCGGACCCGCTGGCCAAAGTGGAGGCCGTCATGGATTGTTACGTCCTGAAGCAGCTCCAGTCGGCGGTGCGCGAAATCCGGATTGAGGATAGCCTGCTCGGTTACCTGGTGGATCTAGTGCGCGCCACCCGCCACGCGGAATCCCTGGAGTACGGCGCCAGCCCGCGCGGTTGCCTGGACATCCAATCCTTCAGCCAGGCGATGGCGTTGCTGGCCGGACGCGATTACGTGCTGCCGGATGATCTCAAGCAGGCCGCCCGCGTGGTGCTCCCGCATCGCCTGATTTGCCGCAAGGGCACCCGCTCCGTAATCGTCAACGCCCGAACCGTCATTGATCACATCGTGGATTCCGTGCCGGTGCCGGTGTGAGGGGGAAGCCCGAAAGCCGAAGCAGCATCATCGGCAAAAGATGGTGAATAAATTTTTCCCGATTTTTCACCTGCCATCTTTATGCCAGTTATTTTCGCCTCCGTTTTGGACTTCGGTTTTATATTTCC
This sequence comes from Verrucomicrobiota bacterium, assembly GCA_037139415.1. NCBI lineage: Bacteria > Pseudomonadati > Verrucomicrobiota > Verrucomicrobiota bacterium. The sequence continues at coordinate 15,082 of JBAXGN010000168.1, forward strand.
CTAATCCTGCATTATGCGCTATTCCTTTGCGGCATGGATAAAACGCACGTAGCGGCCATATTGCAGGAGATCGGGGTTCTGCTCGAATTGAAAAATGAGAACCCGTTCAAGACGCGCGCCTACGCCAACGCGGCGCGCACGATCGAGGGGCTTGCCGAGCCGCTCGACAAGTTGATTGCCGAGGATCGCCTTGGCGCGGTCAAAGGCATTGGCGAAGCGCTCCAGGAAAAGATCACCACGCTGATGCAGACCGGCAAACTGCCTTATTACGAGGAACTGAAGGCCTCCGTGCCCGCCGGACTCCAGGAAATGTTACTGTTACCGGGACTTGGGCCGAAGAAGGTCAAGGCGATGTGGGATAAACTCGGTCTGGAAAGCATCGAACAACTCGAAGCCGCCTGCAAGGCAGGCAAGGTCGCCACGCTGGAGGGTTTCGGCGAAAAGACCCAAGCCAAAATCCTCGAGGGGATTGCCTTTCACCGCCAATATGCGTCCAAGCATCATCTTCACATGGCACTGGTGGCAGCGGAGCCCATCCTGGAGAACCTGCGCGCCCATGCCGACGTGATCCGGTGCAGCACGGCGGGCAGCCTGCGGCGGCAAAAGGAAACCATTGGCGATATTGATTTCCTTGTTTCCTCGAAGCATCCGGTGGCCATCATTGACTTTTTCACAACCCAGCCTGGCATTATTTCCGTCACCGCCAAGGGCGAAACCAAGGCCAGCGTTATTTTGACTGGCGGCATTCAGGCGGATCTGCGGGTGGTGAGCGATACCGAATATCCGTTTGCCCTGGCCTACTTCACTGGCAGCAAGGAACACAACATCGTCATGCGCCAGCGCGCCATCCAGCGCGGCTTGCGCCTCAACGAGTACGGGCTGTTCCGTTCCACGGAGGAAACCCGCGATCCCAACCTCTGTCTGCCCTGCCAGACCGAGGAGGATATTTTCCGCGCGTTGGACCTGGCGTATGTCCCACCCGAATTGCGCGAGGATCATGGAGAATTTGCGGCGGCGGAGAAAAACGCGTTGCCGCGCCTGTTGGAATGGACGGATCTGCGGGGTTCGCTGCACAATCACTCCAACTGGAGCGACGGCCTGGTTGCGCTGGAAGACATCGCCGCGTTTGCCGATGAACTCGGCTGCGATTACTGGGCGATCACCGACCACTCGAAATCCTCCTTTCAGGCGCACGGGCTGGACCCTTCCCGGTTGAGCGAACAACTCGAAGCCGTCGCCGCCATCAATCGTCAACTCGCCAAGGCGGGCAATGAATTCCGCCTGCTCACCGGTAGTGAGGTGGATATCTTGGCGGAAGGCAAACTGGACTTCGAGGATGAGCTGCTGGCGCAATTGGACGTGGTGGTGGCCAGCATTCACCAGGGCTTTTCCCAGAATGAAGCCGAGACCACCCGCCGGCTCATCCACGCCGCCGAAAATCCGTATGTCCACATGCTCGGCCATTTGACCGGTCGCCTGCTGCTGGGACGCGAGCCGTACAAGGTGGATCAGCACGCGGTGATTGATGCCTGCGCGGCGACGGGTACCTGGATCGAGCTAAACGCCCAACCAGCCCGGTTCGACATGGATTGGCGGCTCTGGCAATATGCCAAGGGCAAAGGCGTAAAGTGCGTCATCAACTGCGACGCGCACCGGAATGAGCACGCGGGTTTCCTGCGCTTGGGCGCGGGGATAGCGCGCAAAGGCTGGCTGGAAAAGGCGGATGTCATCAACACGCTATCGCTCCCTGCCTTGCGTCAGGCGTTGCAGACGAAACGCAAGGCCGCCGGCGTATAAACGCGCCAAGCGCGCGTCACAACCTCAGCGGTTACGCAAAACGATTGCCTTTGCGGTCAAAGATGCGACCCGCCGCCCACGCAACGCACCCGAAGAAAATTCGTGCGTTTCTCCGGCGGTAGCGCCAGCAAACGGTGAATTTGCTCAAGGAGCGCCCGTTTACTTTCCTTTTTTAGCGCTCGCAATTGGGCCGCCCTGGCATTTTTCCTTTTCATGCAAGGTATGTTCCAAGATTTCCAGCACGGCTTGGTCCCGGTTCCGTCCCGCCGTACGCTTGCTGTCAATGATGTCGCGCAAAGCCGCCAGCGCCAAAGGGTAGCCGCCAATGTGTATCGTTTCCGCGCCGGATCGTAACCGTTCAAAAGAGCGGATCCCATGGACGGCACCCATAAAATCCACTTGTAATCCACGCTCGTCATGGACCACCCGGTAAAAATTTGAAACGGGATAATACGGGCGTAAAATATACGCATCCAGGCAGCGGGCAAAGGCTCTGAGTTTGGTCAAATTATTCCAAATCGCTATCAAGATGAGACTAATTCGCTGGTCCTTTGAGCCGCTGGCTTCGTTGCTCGCTCGTTACAGACCGCTGCGGGTATGCGCCTCGCTCGCGTCTCGCCAGCCGCCCAAAATCCTGCGCGCCTTAGTCTCAGCTTGAAAGCTCATTGGAATTATACGGGGTGACGCGAAACATGAAGTCGAAATCCAGCGTTGTCACCGGAGCGCCATGCAATGCGGCGGCAGCGTTGCCGATGAGGACCGCCTCCAACCGGCTTTTGGCTAGCAGCCTGTCGGACTTAACAATGCGGATTTTTTGCAGGTTTTTGAATAAAG
>JBAXGN010000169.1 GCA_037139415.1 Verrucomicrobiota bacterium
TGCTTTGCGGGTTGATTCCCTTGCGGCCTTTTAGATCAAGGACACGGGCGGGACCAGTGACAGATTCACCCACCGACAGGGTGGAAGCATTGGTGAGATACCGATATTTGGGTTTCACGGGATTGGCTTCGGACGCCCCGTCAAGGCGCAATCCAAGCGAAGCGGCGGAAACAGCAGTTAGACTTATGGCTAGAAAATGGCGGCGATCCAAGCTGGGGAGCCTCGCGGTCATTGTTGGGGTTGGATTCGCCATGCTTTTCTTTATGATCATGAACTTGTTTGAATACTCATTTCCAGTTAGCCTGCTTATTTTCCGTGTCTGGAGCGTTCTTGACGCGACCGACTCATTGTACCATTCCTTTTTCTGCAATCAACACCGGTGCGTCGTAGAGGGGAATGTCTTTGAACATTGTCGCTCCGCTCACGTTCGTGATGCGATCCGCCGGGATTTCGTAAATGCGCCCGGAAACCAAGTCCACCCACACTGGTTCCTTGATGGCGAGGCCCTTGATTTCGACCTGAGCCGGGCGGGTCACGAACGCATCGTCCGGCGTTCCTGAATTATCCCACAAGACCACCAGGTTTTGCCGAATCTTTGTATTTTGGTAAGCAAAACACGCAGTCGCTTTGTCATACGTCACGGTGATGGCCGGCTCTTTGATGCGTTCGAGTGTATTGTCGAACACCGCCACGACATTTTGCACCGAGTAGTAGGCGAGTTTGATTTTCTCCACCTTTTTGTCCGCCGTAGCCCACAGCAATCCTTTGCGGTTGATTTCGCGACCGGTATGGTTGAAATCGCAGATGGTGAAAACCGCCGACTCTACATCGTGCCCCAGATCACCCAGCATCCGACGCAAGTCCCACTTGGCCTGGCTGAACTCCGTCCAGGGATGGTTGGGTAGCGCGAACCTTGTCGCTTTCTCCGATGGGCATCCATTTTCGCCCTGTCGCATCTTTGGTTTCGACGAGTATTTTGCCAATGTACGCTTCAGTTCCTCCACGTTTTTATAAGAGCTATCCGGGTTGAATGCGTAGCCGTGGTAAATGAACCAGTGGAAGAGATCCACCTTGCCCTTGTCGGCCAGGACCTTCAGGCAACTTTCCAATAGCTTCGGGCTGGAACTCGCCAGCGAGAGTCCGGCGATTCGTGAATCGGGGATCACGCGCTTGATGATCTCTGCCGTGCGAATGTTAAACAAGGCGATGTCCTCCGGTTTGTGCTGCTTGTTGATATCGGGTTCGTTCCACATCGCCCAATCGCGGACTTTGTCCTTGTATCGGGTGGCCATGGTCTCTACCCAACGATCCCATGCTGCCAAACCCTCCTCGGAGGTTGGAAAGCCGCCTGCCAAATCCCAACCGCCGCCGCCAATGTAATTCGTATTTCCATAATCGGTCTCCAGCAGGATGTTCAGACCACGGTTGCGGGCATCGTCGATGAGTGTATCCAGCCAGGTGAAATCATAGGTTCCCTTAACTCTTTCCGTCTTGGCCCAGCCCCCTTGGAGCCGGACGGTCTTGATGCCCAATGGCACGATGTATTCCTTATACTGCTGATAATCCGCAAATTCACGGTCCAGGGTCTCACACCCCAGCGTCCAGTTCGAGCCGGAGATCTCATTGGCACTGCGAGGCTTGATCGTGCCGATCTGTTTGAGGCCTGGATTCAGGGCGGTCTTCGCCCGGTCCGGTGAGGTGTCAATCTTTGGCCCTGCCACGACCGTAATTGCGGCGGTACAGCACACGGCGCCCGCCAGTGCCCAGGTTAAGACTCTGCGTGTTTTCATCATAATTCCTTTGTTTAAATTGTTCATAAGCTGTCATTTTTCACGAATTCTCTCCGCCTGCCCAACCAGCAAGAATAAGCCGAGGCAGGCAGCCAGCGCCAACAGGCCGACCACCCAGAAGACTGGCGCATAGCCGGCTTTATCCACCACCTGGCCAACGGTGTAAGTGAAGATCGCACCGCCCAGGCTCGCTGCCATGAGCGTTGCACCCACCGCAGTACCCATGGTTTCAGCGGGAAAAATGTCCGCGTGCAGCGCAAGGATATTGGCGCTCCACATGCCGAAGCCGAAGGTCGCCACACACACCCACGCGATGGCGGCGGCACTTGTGGCTGCATCCACCACTTGGATGCCGCTAAGCATGGCCATTGCTCCCACGAGCATCACTCCTTTACGGGCGAATGTGGCACTGCGCCCCTGTGCGAGCAAGCAGTCGGAGAGCGCGCCGCCGGTCATCTTGCCAAGATCCACTGCCAGGTAAGGAATCCAACCATAGAGGCCGATCTCCTTTAACGAAAAGCCGCGACCATTGCTCAGGTAATCGGGAAGCCAGAAGACGTAAAACCACCAGACGGGCGTCGCTACCATCCGTGTCACCATTAGCCCCCACAACGGCCGGGTGCCGATGATTCGCCGCAGCGGCACTGAAAAACCGGTGGATTTTTGAGCGGGGCCAACTTCGGCGAGTACCGTCGCTCGATCTTCCGCCGACAGCCAGGGGTGATTTTGTGGCGCGTGGTAAACCCATAGCCAACCCGCCAGCCAGATAAATCCCAGCACCCCTGTCACGGCAAATGCCGCACGCCAGCCGAACTGCAACGCCAGGAATGCCACCAGCGGCGGTGCGGCGACCGCGCCTACTGCTGAACCGCTGTCGAAAATGGCCATGGCCAGCGCCCGACGCTTTTGTGGGAACCATTGGGCCACGGCTTTCGTGCCAGCCGGCCAATTGCCTGCTTCGGTCACACCGAGCAGACCACGGAAGATGGCCAGGCTGAGCGGGCCGCGTGCAAATACATGAAGAATTGCCGCCAGCGACCAGCCAATGATCGAGATGCAAAAGCCGAGCCGGGTTCCGATCTTGTCGATCCACATGCCCGCTGGAATCTGTGCGATGGTGTAGGCTGCGAGAAATACGGTGGTGATCGTCCCGTAGTCCGCACTGGAGAGCCCGAGTTCAGTCCGCAACGTTGGCAGCAAAACTGACAAAGCCTGCCGGTCCACATAATTGATGACCGTGGACAAAAACAGCAATCCAAGAATAAGCCAGCGAAGGTGAGCGAGGCGGACAGAAAAACCTGGGACAGAAAAACGGGAATTCATGATGAGGCACCCCTGTGTTTGGTTATTTGTCCGCGTTTCAAAGTCCGGAACGTCACTGTTTTCCTTCCGATGTTAGCCCACAAAAGCGCCTCGAGATTCGTATGTTCCAACAACCGTGTTGCGTGCGCCTCGAATACCTCCAGATGGTTCGGCAGTGTGGTGAGCTTGAAGGCAACTCCCGGCGCAGCCAACCGCATCTTCTGCTGACCGAGCCTGCGATCAGACATGCTGACTTCCACTTCCCGGATGGCTTCCGTCTCACCACCAAGAAAATGAATCAACGCGTCTTCATAAAGCGTCAGGTCGAGGCCTGTTCCCCAGTCTTGAAGCAATCCCACCATGGTTTCATGGAACCAACTCGCACCGCCAACGTGTTGCTCCCAACCGCTTTGATCAATTTCGAAACGACTCCGCTCGCCGAGATGCAGGGTGGTATTGACGAACTTTTGTTCGATGGTTTCCGACCGGAGATTGATCAGTTTTCCGTGTTCAAGTTCTGCCAAGAGCAGGTAGTTCAGCAGTTGCGATTCGTGCCGCGGTGTCAAAATATCCACGGTTTTAAACTCAAACACGGCCCCATCGTTTACGAGCACATCGAGGAAGTATGGCTTGATGAAGGTTTGGTAACTCACCTCGATAGGCACTTCGAGATGCGCCCCAGGAAAGCAGTGGGCCAGTTCACGCTTGTAAATCTTCTCGTCGAAAAAACGGCCGAGTTCATCGCGGATGTCAAACATCGCCCGCATCACCTCGTAAGCCAAGTCACCGAACTCCGTTTGCGACATGCGACGGATGGGATGTTTAACTGCAATAGGCATGGCGATCGAGGCGGACCAAAAAACGGGAATTCATGATGGGGATCCGCGGCGTTGAGTTTTTCTGTCTCTTGTTTTTCTGTCCACGTTAAAAATAGCCTCCTTTTTCGGTGATCTGGTGGATGCTCTGCCCCTCGGCGACCCAGCCGAAGATTTTCTTTTCATTGGCGCGGATTTCTTCGGCGCGTACCAGCACATCATAGGCAATGTCGCGTGGTACACACAGGACGCCGTCAATGTCCGCAAAGATCACGTCGCCAGGACGGATGACCACGTCGCCGATTTTGATGGGGATCTGGTAATGCGTGATGAGGCACCGGCCCAGGGAGCCGGTGGGGATGCGGTACTTGTAATGAATGGGAAACGGCTTTTCGAGGATCTGTTTGGTGTCGCGAATACCGCCGTCTATGCATGCCGCTTTCACACCCTTGCCGTAGGCGGTGGCGGTCATTACGCCGCCCCAGAGCGTGGCCTTTTCGTCATTAGATGTATCCCAAACCACAAATGCATCCTCGTGCATTTCGTCCAGCATCTTGGTGCGAAAAGTCATCTCACCAGTGATTTTCACGTTGGGTGCGCTTTTCACGGTGAAGGCGATGCCAGCCGCCACATCGTCATCGCGCAAGGGGCGAAGGTATCCCGGCAACGCCTGGTCGAGCAGGCAAAATTCCCGCAAGACATCGCTGATGGCACCAGTGTAGAGTTGTTCGTAGCGCTTCAGCATTTCCTTGACGGGAACTGGGAACGGTATGGTGGAAATGCTTTCGCGCTGAGCGATCAGCTTTTCCAGTTTCATCATTTTCGCTTCTTTTTGTAACAGGTTTTCGTTGCACATAATAGGATGGGATGAGTTTTTTTGCAGATCACGTTATTTTCCGCCTGAATGGAACACTTCAACGCGGTCCAATTCCGCTGGTCCTTTCCAGAGGATTTTCAGGTATTGTTGGCCCGCCGGTACCGGAGCTTCATACTCCACCAGCGTGCGCTGTTGGGCGACAGTTGCTCCGCGTGGCGGACTGGGTAACCGGTTTTCTTTTCGGTCGGCTGGCAGCGGGATGTAGCTCTTTCCATCGGGTGACACCTCAAACGAAATGTCGTTCCATGGATCCTTGTAAAAGGCAGTGACCTTGATCGCAGTCATACCGGGGACCTGATAAATGATCCAGTCGTTGGTGGAACCCCGGGCACGAAACATGTATTCGGCGTAGAGCGCATTAAAGTCGTTGTTAAGCTGCAGTTGGGGGGAACGGGAATGCGCCCGGGAAAAATCCTGGAGTTCATCCACCATGCAAACGCGGTTCACGCGTACCGGGCCAATCACATTGGAAGGAGCCGAAATCCCGGAGTCATTTCGTGCCGCCACCCGGTAGAAATATGTTTCACCCGAACGCGCCGTATTATCACTGAAGAGTGGCCGATAGGCCACATCTCCGTCGTACACATTGGTGGCAATGGTCGTCCAGGGCCCCGCCGCATGCGGTGCGCGTTGTACCTCGCACATGGATGCGCCCACCCCGATTCGCCACGTGAGCATTGGGATTTCCGCGCAGGGCAATAATTCCGGAGCCTCCGGCCGGGGGACCGGTGGAATCGGTTTGCCTTCGATGGCATAGGCTGCTTCGCGCATGGCGCTCATGACCCCGATTTCGCGCTGGGCATCCGCACTGGGGAAACCCGGCCAGTGGTAGGACCAGACGCTCTTGTAGGTCATGATCTGGTGCCAGTAAAACCCTCCCTCGCGATGTGGAAAATACATACTCCAGATACACGAACCGCTGATTCCCGGCTCGCTGCGCAGATACTCCAGGAACTCACGCACCTTGTCCACGACATTGGCGTGGGTGAACATCTTGTCGTCAATATACGGACCCCATTCGCCGATGAACATTGGGCGTTGTCCGTCCAACTTGGCAAATTCCCGCCGGCATGAGGCCGCCCAGCCATCTTCCACACCGGGGTAGTTCGGGTAATAGTGGCGCGTGTACAAATCAATGTTGGGGTCCACTTCCAACGGCGCGCCGGGGCGATGGCGGGTTTCAGAAACGAGATGGTTGCGATCCAACTGCTTGATGAACGCCGCCATTTCGGCCAACCATGCCGTTTTCGCGCTGTGCATTTCATTGCCGAATTGCCAGGCCAGAATCGCTTTGTCCTCCCGGTACGGCACGTCCGTGACAGTGTTGGTGCGCTCCAGCACATATCGCACGGTGGCTTGGTAATCCGCTTTCAATTGCGGGTCGGTATAAAAGGCCTCACGCTTTTTACCGCGCCAATCCGCGTAGGTGCCGATGCCACCCAGATAGTCGCCCGATTCAGCCGTAAGGCTGAAGATGACGCGCACCCCATAACGGTTGGCCAACGCCAGCAAATGATCGCATACTTTGAATGACTCTTCGTTAAATTTACCGGGGGCTTGAACATAATGCCAGGTCAACGGGCCGTCCTTGGCATGTGTTTTTGGGTCGCGGATGGGCAGGTTCCAAAGTCGCACAACCTTGAGATTCATTTGGCTGAGCGTCTGAAACGCAGCTTCCTGCTCCCATGGAGTCGGTAAAACCAGACGTTCCGGCAACGACAGCGTCCAGTCATACGGGAGGTTCAAACCCGGCATGTTTGCGCCGACAAAGCGAAATTCCTTGTCGCCATCATAGAGCTTATTGCCCTGGCGGGTGATGAAGTTTTTAAAGCCGGCTGGTGCAGAATCGGCGGCTATTGAATCCATGAGTGAATTCAGCGACCAAGTGACCAAGATGACGAGGAGTGACTTGGCGGGAGAAATCCGGTTTAAGATGTGATTTGCCATAGGAAAATTTGGAGCTTGAAGGTTGTACGTTTAAGAATAACTCAAAGGGACATTCCTCCATCCACCAGAAAGTCCGCGCCGGTGATGTAACGACCTGCCTCGGAACACAGCAACACTGCAAGGCCAGCGCAATCCTGCGGCTCTCCGATGTACCCGGCCGGGATTTTCTCCAGCACTTTGGCGAGGTACGGCTCATCGGCCAACGCTTTTTCGTTGCGCCCGGTGGCGATCGCCCCGGGTGCCAGATTGTTAATGGTGATGCCGTCCTTCGCCAGTTGCGGCGCCAGACTGCGGCAGAGATTCACCAGCGCCGATTTGGTGGCGGAATACACCTGCATCTCCGGGTGTGGTTTGACTTGTTGCACGCTGCCGAGGGTCAGGATTCGCCCCCATTTATTGGTCTGCATGGCTGGCGCGCAACGCTGGATCAGCCACAGGCAGGAACCGAAATTCACCTCCACCTGTTGGCGAAAATCCTCAGCCGTGATTTGCTGCCAGGGCTTGCGGATTTGTACTGAAGCGTTGAGTACCAGGATGTCCGGGTCACCAATGGCGGCCCGGGTGGCTTGGAGGATTTGTTCGGCGGCTCCGGGCGCAGCCAGATCGGCGGCCACCACGCCGGATTTGACGCCGCAGGCTTCGATTTTCCGGCGGACCGCTTCCGCCTTGGCCAGGTTTCCAGCGCAATGAACCATCACGTCCGCACCGAACTCCGCCAGCGCCGCCGCGATCGCGCGACCGATGCCTTGGCCGGAGCCGGTTACCAGGGCGCGCCGCCCATTTAATTGCAAGGTGGCTTTAACACTCATAAATCAGGGTTTTGCAATGGTCAACCGATGCGGCTGCTGATGTTTGCCGGAATGTTGGATTTCAAACTGGCGGGTCACATTACCGCTGGTCACGGAAACCTGATATTTACCATAGAAACCACGTATCCGAGTCGTGCCTTGGGCATCGGTTTGCGCCTTGGCCTGGGTTTTCCATTCCTCATTAATGAGGTGGTCTAGCGCCTGATATGCCGCCTTGGGCTTGAGTTCTCCGTCCATGAGCCCGCCCATGGCTTCGTTTTCGCCTTTAACCGCTGTGCCGTCGCCCAAGTTCCACCAGGTGATGCCCGCCATGGTGGGCGCGCTGAACCACAGCCGGTAATGATCGCTGACGACCTGCGCTTGCAACGCTTCGCCTTCCGATCCGGCTGAGGGGATGGTAATTTCCGTTATAAACAAGGGTAGCTGGAAGTCGGCCAGCGCTTCGTAGAGGTCCAGCATTTTTGCCGGGTTACAGTTCGCACTGACGAGGAATTTATCCAGTGCCGCGCGCCGGAAGTAATGATATTGCAGACCGATGCCACGAATTTGCGCGCCGTCCGCCAGTAAATTTTTTATCTGGGAAAGATAGGGGTTCTTATCTGCGGATATGAAATTAAAGCTGGTCACCTCATTGATCATCATGGTGTTGCCTGCTGGGAACAACGGGACCGCTTCCTTGAAGGCCCACCCCACATAAGCGTGGTCCGGCGTGTACAGCGGATAATTGGTACGGCACACTAGTGATTCATTCACCACATCCCAGATGGGGATTTTGTCGCCAAAGCGGCTGCTGATTTCGCGGAAGCGTTTCTGGTAAAGGGCGCGCAGTTCATTGGCGTCCTTGGGCAACCAATTGGGGTTATACGCATGCCATAACAATGGATGCCCTTTGAGCGTAATCCCGTGCTTTGCGGCAAATGGAATGAAGCGATCCGGCGGCGGTCGGCGCCACATGTCAGACGCGGGTTCCACATATCGCAGTTCGCCCGGTTTCGGCTCCGTGCCCTCCCAGTAGAATGGTACCGTGGCGAAATTGAACAAGCGGAGGAAGGCCTCCTCGTAGCGTGGTTCCATTTCCTTCATTTGTCCCAGCACGAAGGCGTTACAACCAAACAGAAATTCGTGACCGGTTTGATGCACGGTCACCTCGGCTCCGACTAGTGGTTTTCCGGCAGAATCCGCGAGTTCCAGCACCAGGTCGCCCTTGCGGTACTTTTCAATATTATCCGTAACGCGCTTGAGTAAAGCGGGGTCCCGCCATTGTTTTTGGTAGGCTTCCGGGGTGGCTGCTTGAGCTGGAATGTTGCATAGTATCAGGGAGATCGCCGTCATCGCCGACAGGATTCCCCCCCGTACCTTTAGGAATTGGATCAGTTTCATGGTTTGATGCCGATTTGCTTGTCGTATTGCCTTAACGAATGCCGGCGCGCCGGAATAATTCGGTTAAGATCATTTTAAATGCTTCCCACCATCGGGAACCACTCCGGTTGATACGGATCCTGATGGAATCGCGCGTAGTAATCGCCCTTTTCCTCGTAATAACGCTCGTATTTTTTCATCTTCTCTTCATCCAGTGCCACGCCCAGGCCGGGACCGGTTGGCACTTTGATACAGCCATCCTTATATTTCATCAGTCCACCCTGGATGATGTCATCGGTCAGGTAATGATAATGCGCGTCTCCGGCAAAGGTCATGGTGGGGATGGTGGACGCGGTGTGAATCATGGCGGCGAGTTCAATGCCGAATTCCGCCCCGCTGTGCATGGCAACTCCCAGGTTAAATGTGCGGCAAACTGCTTCGAGATCTTTGACGCCACGCGGGCCTTCCCAGTAATGCAGATCTGTGAGCACGATATCCACGGCTCCCATCCGGATGGCCGGACCAAGGTCATCAAACCGGGCCGGATACATGTTCGTGGCAATCGGGATACGAATTTTTTGACGCACTGCCGCGTTGCCTTCCAGTCCCCATGATGGATCTTCAAAGTATTCCATGTTTAGCGGTTCAAGCCGTTTGCCGACTTGTACCGCCGTGGGCACCGACCACACGCCGTTGGGATCAATGCGCAGCCCGAACCGGTCACCGAGTCGCGTCCGGCACAACTCGCAAACCCGGGCTTCCTCCATGGGGTCCATCACGCCAGCTTTGAGTTTCATGGCCTTGACGCCCAAATCCTCATGCAATTGCTCGCATAGATCGGCCATATCCTCCGCGCGTTCATCGTGGCCTCCGCCTGGCCGATCATAGCGCCAGAACAAATACGCGATGAATGGCACCCGGTCGCGCACTGCACCGCCAAGGAGATCGCCCAAGGGCCGGTTCATGGCCTTGCCTTGGATATCCAGGCATGCCATCTCGATGGCTGCATACAGGCGCGCGTTTGAAAGATAATAGATACTGCGCAGAACCTTTTGTTTGATAATGCCCAGATGAAAAGGATCCAGTCCGAGAATGCGCGGCTTGAGTTTTTGCAGCGCCCCGCGCTGATCGCCGCCACCCACTTCTCCCAGTCCCACGATCCCCTCGTCGGTGATCACCTCCAGGATGGTGCGGAGAAAATAGCCGGGATGTACCCCGGTGTTGTGGCGCAGCTGCGCGTTCAGGGGAATTGCCACTGTGCGCGTTTTTAAATCAGTGATTTTCATAAGTTCGCAATGATAGGTTGGGTTGTTGTTTGGGGATTAATATTTGACCCGCTCGGGTTCGCCGAACTCACCGGTCATATCGTAAGGCAGGCGCCATACTTTATCGCCATCGCGATTTGCGAAATAGAGTTGTGACTTGGAGAGTTTGTCCGGATTGCCATCCGCCCAGAAGGCGTAAAAGTCCGCGTGAGCATTCATTGGCCGCCGGACATAATTGTGATTCAGGGCGCTACCACGGGTAACTTGGGATCGTTGCTTCCAGGTCTTGCCGTTGTCGTCGCTGGTCCAGATGGCGATTTCAGCGCCAGAACCCACCGGCTGTGGCCCCTTTTCTGTGGGCGCAATGACCCGCCAGTGGCCATCGTTTTCAAAGTAAATTGAGCCGGTACTGTAGTTGTGGTTTACCTTGGTTACCTGCGTGTAGTTCCACTGTTCCCCGGACCAGCGTGCCACGGTCAGCCAACGTGGATCACCGCTCGGGCCCGGTTTGAAATCGTTTGAGGTGTTGAAAAGAATCACTGGCCGGCCTTGTGCGTCCAAGTCCAGATCATGGATATAGACCAGTTGTTTTTCGGCCTGATAATCGCGCACGAGAGCTGGGTTTTGTGCCTGACTGAGCGGCAGTTCCACGGATTCCCCGCGCACGTTACACCAGGTTTTTCCAAAATCATCCGTCTGCAGGTAATACAGATTGGTCCGCTTGTCCACGTTGCCTCCGGGATGCATGTTGAAGGCTGTGATTACCCGTTTGCCAATCAGGTGGCTCGTTTGGTAATGCCCACCCATGCCGGCAAATTTCTTATCCGGCGCCCATGTGCGGCCATCCGGACTGGTGCTGTAATACAGCTCCCGTCCCTTGGTGTATTTCGTAAATAAAAACAGGAATCCCAGTCCTTCCACCCAACGTGCCTGCGGATAGGTAAATTCTCGTTGCCCCACCTGCTCAAAGGCGTCGGTGCTGTAAGGTTTGGTGCTGCGATAAATAAATCCGGGCCGAACCTTGGCGCGACCACTGACAAATACCCATAGGTATCCCTGTCCATCCAGGCAAAGGCTGGGATTATCATGCGGATCATCCACGCCATTCTTGTCATGCACAATGGTGGGGCGGGGTACCACGTGCTTGCGATGATCGTAATACGATGCCATGGCCAGCAGGTGCCGTTTGCCGTCTTTGGCCCCACCATAAACAAAAAAGGTTTTCTCAACTTCTTTGGCGTAAATGGCGATTGGTACGTGATTGGCCGTGTAGGTGGCGAGCCCGCCTGAGTATTTGTCACCAAACTCGGATTTTTGTCCCAGCTCAAACCAGATACCCCGATAACCCGAGTCTTTGGCGGTGGCGGTGACAAGTTCCGGTTCCGCAGCTAGAGCCAGTAAAGGACCGCTGCATTGAGCTACGATGGCAGTTCCCAAGCACCGGCGCAAAAATACGCGGCGTTCAATGGGGGCTGGGTGAATAGTGGCGGCCTTGCTTACAGCTAACGTGCGACACAAATTGTTCATGGTATCATTGGTTTTAGTTTATTTTTTCCTCACATAATCCCGTTTCAAAAAGAACTTCACCGCAATTAGGATGGAGAGGGCGCCAAACAGGTAGAACCAGGCCAGGGACGATAGGCCGGTTGCCAGCCCCACCCGCATCTTCATCCAGCCCAAAACCGTGGGAGCCAGAGAGCCGATGACAAAAGCGAACGAAAGCATCAATCCCGTGGCTGATGCCCGTAGCCGGGGCTCGACCACATCAAATAACGACGCGAAAAGGTTGGAATCGTAGATGCCTCGGAATAACCCAAATCCGGCCAGCGCGATATAGCTGATTTCCACGCTGGGTGCTTGTCCCAGCCAGTAGATGAACGGGGCGCCGCAGAGCAGGCCCAGAAAATTGGCTTCCATACGGATGGATGGCCGTTTTTCCGCCAGGCGATCCGCAATCTTTCCGCCGATCAGCACACCGAAAAAGGCAAAGAGATGATGATAAAACATGGAGGAAAAACCGGCGTTGGCCAGCGATAGTTTGAAATTCTCGTGCAGAAAGGTCGGAGCCCAGGTGAGGTACCCGATGTTCACATACACCATGGCGCCAAAAGCCAGGCTGAGCAGCCAGACCGAAGGGCGTCGCAGCACATACCACAGCACCTCATTCAAGGGAATCCGAGGTTGTGTCTGCGGTGCTGCTGCGCGAACCTGCGGCGTGTTACGTAACCGCCAGGCCGCCACGCCTGCCCAAAGTACGCCCACGCCGCCAAAGGCGAAGAATGCGGTGCGCCAGCCGTAGCGTTCGCCAATATACCCGGCAATCAGTCCGCTGGCGGTGATGCCGACATACAGGGCGGTTTGTAGAATAGCCAGCGCCAAGGCGCGCGTTTTGTCATGGAATTGCGCCAGCAGCGAGGTGGCAGACGGATAGAAAAACGCCTCGCCACCACCGGTCGTCACGCTACGAAAAAGCACGAGCATGATCAGCCCGGAACTCAGGCCGGATAGCGTCGTGCCAATGCTGAAAATCAGCAGGCTCATCACCACGATCCACTTGCGCGGCAGAATGTCGCCGATAAAGCCGGCCACCGGCACCAGCACGCCATACACCAGGGTAAAAATGGAACCGATCAAACCGAGTTGGACATCATCCAGGCCCAGATCAGTTTTGATGAGCGGAATAACCGAGTTGTAAATCTGGCGGTCCCCCTGGTGCAGAAAAAAGGCCAACCACAGCAAAACCAGCAATTCCCACTTGTACCAAGCAGGTTGGGCTGGGGCGGCAGGTAGCGATGTTGGGACACGCATGTGCATCAAGGAGAAAGTTGCGGAATAGCTATTCAGAAGCAAGGTTTTGGGGTTGCCATTCTTGCTCAAATACTTATACTTTCTTCTCATGAGTCGTGTTACCCAGATTGAAGCTGTTCCGCGCCTGCAGGAGTGGTCCTCCTTGCATCCTCAGCTTTTCTGGGCATATCGCGGCGAAGTACATCCGATGGGCCGCTACGTAACCACTCAAGACACCAAACTCACCGCGTGGTGGATGCTGGCCGGATGGGTGGAAGTTCGTTGCGGACACCAGGTCCGCCGTGCTACTGCCGGACAATGGATGTTTCCTCCCAATATTGGACGGATTCAGCGTTTTTCCCAGGATGCCCGTATTCTCTCAATCAGTTTCCGCATAGACTGGCCGGGCGGACAATCCCTGTATGAAATGGCGGATACCCGGATTCTGGAGGCCAAGGCCATGCCGGAGTTGGGACGCGCGGCCATTGCCCTTTGCGAGACGGTGGAACGGATGTTCCCCCAGGCCAGCAACCACCTGTTCTTGGAAACCGGCACGTTGGACCACCATTGGGAAATTCATTGGGCTTTTGCCGAGTGGCTCCGCATCCATAGTCGAGCGATGACCCGGATGGGACTGACGACCGTGCGGCCTTACTCGGTGGATGCCCGGTTGGCCAAGGCGCTGCTATTGATTGAGCAGCATGCGTTGAACCGGCCGTTTCGGCAAACCGCTTTGGCAAAAAGTACCGGTCTGAGTGTATCCCACCTGAACCGCTTGTTTACCCAGCATCTGGGGAAACCGCCACGCGAACGCTATGAAGAACGCCGACTGCAGGCGGCTGTCATGTTGCTGGAGCAATCCGTGCGGCCGATGAAGACCATTAGTGCCGACTTGGGTTTCAGTTCACCGGCCCATTTTACCCGCTGGTTTAAACACCGCCTCAAACGCACTCCCGGCGAGTATCGCCAACAGTATTTCCAACGCGGTGACGCTTGATTGCGGGGGGCGATCTGACCGCGTAATCAGGAGCTTGCTTTCCCTGATAGGATATGAATAATGGCGGGGCAAAATGCTTGGAATTATGAATGTTTTGTTGAAGAGGATGGTTGTGTCGTCTGCCCTGCAACGGGGGGGGCGTTTAATGTTAATTTTGTCCTTGTGCCAGCTTTGCGGCTGCGGAGCCTTGCAGACTGTGCGACTGCGCACCACCACCCCGCCGGGATTGGAAAAAAGTGTGACGATGCCGGAGTTTCCCAATGTGCGGGCTTGGGGCGATGACCAGGCGTCACTCAAAGCGATGATTGACAGCCAGCCGGAAAAATCCGAGCCTGCCATCGCAGGCAAAGCTGGAGTGGACGTTAATACGGTGGATTATCTGGCCTTATCGGGTGGAGGTGGGGACGGCGCTTATGGCGCCGGGTTGCTCTGTGGGTGGTCCAGAACCGGCGAACGGCCCAAATTCAAAGTGGTCACGGGGATCAGCACGGGCGCGTTGATGTCACCCTATGCCTTTCTGGGGCCGGACTTTGATGATCAGTTGAAGGCATGTTACACCAAAATTTCCTCCAAGGATATTTTCAAACTGAACAGCTTGATGCGGATTCTGTTCGGTGAATCGCTGGCTACTACTGAGCCGTTGGAACGACTGGTGAAACGGTATTACTCGGAGGAGATGATTGCCGCCGTGGCGGCGGAACACCTTCAGGGACGCCGTCTTTACGTGGCCACCGCTAATCTGGACGCTCAGCGCCCAGTCGTCTGGGATATGGGCGCCATCGCGTGTCATGCCGTGGCGCATCGCACCAACGCTGTCAATGGCGAACCACGGGTCACCACGTCTTTCAACCCGCGCGCGGTGGCGTTGTTCCGCAAGGTGCTGATCGCGTCCGCTTCAATCCCGATGGCTTTTCCACCGCAGTATTTTGATGTCCGGGTGGGCGAGCGCGTGTTTGAAGAAATGCATGTGGATGGTGGCACCATCAATCAGGTGTTTATTTGCGGCGTTCCCATGAAAAACCTGGCCAGTTTGGATACCAACAAACACATTCGGGTGTTCGTGATTCGCAACAGTAAAATCGCCCCCGACAATAAAACCGTCCGCCCCCGCATCCATGAAATTGGCCTCCGTTCGATTTCGACACTGGTAAAATCGCAGGGGGTGGGTTCGGTGGTGCGAATTTATGAGGCCATCAAGGATCAGCCTGCCGAGTTTCACTTTGCGTACATTCCCGATGATATTGACACGGATCGGGACGATGAATTTGATCCAGCCATCATGCGGCGTTTGTTTGATATTGGTTACGTGTTGGCAATGCACCATTATCCATGGCAGCACAAACCGCCGGGCTTGGAGTTTGCCACGCCGGATTCTGCTGGCTCCCTCCCGTCGAAAATCAAGTGATCAGATTCCCAGGTTGGCGAGGGCGGTGCAGACGGAGTTCACCGCCTGGACCAGCCGGGGATTCGATTGTTCAAAGCCGGCGACCGATGACCGCAGACCGGCCAGCGCGTGTGCCAATGCCCCCGGATTCTTTTCCAGCCGGGTGGCTTCATGGGTGGAAATATGTGTAAAACCGGCAATGCTACGGGCCTGCTCGGGGTGCGTCGAATCCAGCGACTGCACTTCCGCTCGTAGCGTGGCGAGCAGCGCGACCAGTTCGGCGCGTTTCCCCTCCGGGATTTGGTTGCTCTGCAAACCGGCCTCCAGTTGGCGGATGGTGTCATGAATCATAAAAATTAAGTCATTGGCCATTATTGGCGGCTCATTTATGAGCCTGTGGTAATATATTTTAGAACCCGCCCGCTGGCAATGCGGGAGTTAAGGTTTTTCGCCATTGGATTGATGCCTGAATGAATTGCGGGGATTATCCTAAATTCCGGCTGGAGCCAGCGGTTGCGGGCTGGTGGAAAAGCACACCAAAACCACACCGGTTTGAGCGGTGTAGTGGTGTGTGTTTTGGGAGACAAAAAAGGGTTCGACTAGGACAATGGTCCGAAATCAAGCCCAGCGCACTTCGCCCAGGTCCCGGGGGTAATGCAGGCGGAGTTGGGCGGTCTTTTTCGGATTGCCGCCGAGCATTTTTCGGCCCAAGGCGATGGTTTCTGCCATTTCTATTGCCGTCAGCGGACGGAAATCGCGGGCGGCTTTGACGGCCCGCTGGACTTCCGCAATGCTGCTGGCGCCAATCAGGGCGCACTGGACGCCCGGAACGCTCAGCGCGTACCGGAAGGCGCGGTCATAGTCGTCCGCCAGTTGTCCCTGCCCGCCCAGCACTTTCATGGCCACCACGCCGAGCTTCTGTTGGTGGGCGGCGGCGACGAGGGTTTCTTCCAGGTTGTTTTCCGCCCGCGAGAGGTAGTTGATGAACGGCTGGATGACATCCGCGCCGAGGTCGGACAGGAGTTTCACCTGCTCCGGTATCTGGGCGGGATGGGAGCTGAAGCCGATGAAGCGGGTCAACCCTTTCTGCCGGGCCTGGCGCAGAAACGCCAGCGCGCTGCGTGGTCCCTGCAAGGCTTCGAGGTCTTCGAACGTGGAGAGCCCCACGGCATGCAGCAACAGCAAATCCACGTGATCGGTTTGGAGGAGTTTGAGGCTGCGGGTCAAATCCTCCTCCGCGCCGCGCGCATCGGCGTGATCAAGCTTGGTCACCAGAAAGACCTTGTCCCGCACCGGCGCCAGCAACGGCCCCAGCCGCACTTCGGCCTGATGGTAATTGGGGGCGACGTCGAAATAGCGAATGCCGCCATCCAGCGCGGTTTCGATGAGGGCGCGGGTGTAGGCCTCTCCCGCGCGGTGGTTCCGGTGCTCCTTATCCATGGTCAGATACGCGCAGCCCAAGCCAAGGATGGTGACTTCCTGACCGGTTTTGCCCAGGATTCTCCGGGGCAACCCGGTGGGGGGTGGCGGCACCGCCTCCGCAGCCAGTGCGCCCAAACCGGGAGCCGCCGCCGCCACGGCGGCAGCGTGCAGGAACGCCCGCCGGGTGATGGACGGCGCATGCGTTTCCAGATTGTCGGCCTCAGAATTCATCTTTTATTCGGACGCGCCCAAGGGCGGGGCTATTCATGCCACCAGAGTTATATCCCGCATGATCGTTTCGCGCGTTGTTTCATGGACCAGTGAGAAGGCGTCCTCTCGACTCCATAATTTACCACCACGAGACAAGTGAAAACATCATGATTCTATCTGCCCCCTGGCCGCCTGACAACGGCTAGAGCGGTTTAAATAATGACGCCGCTCTGAAAACCAAAGCTGCTCATGGTATAGCCGGGCAGAATATCAGCTCCGACTGACGTCGATCGGCCACGTGTTTTATGGAATTGCTCTAATGCAAATTCCCATCAGGTTTAGATGCTTAGGAAGGTCATCCTAATGGCAAGGATTGGCTTCTGAAGCTTAGGAAGGTCATCCGTGTGGCAAGGACGGGCTTTTTAAGGTTAAGAAGGTCATCCGTGTGGCAAGGACGGGCTTTTTAAGGTTAAGAAGGTCATCCGTGTGGCAAGGATGGGCTTTTCAAGCTTAAGAAGGTCATCCGCGTGGTAAGGATTGGCTTTTTAAGGTTAAGAAGGTCATCCGTGTGGCAAGGATGGGCTTCTGAAGGTTAGGAAGGTCGTCTGTTTGGCGAGACGGACTTTTCACCCGTGGTGGATGGGGATCGACGCCTCCAACTGCACCGCCACGTATGAGGATCAGAACACCGCATCTGCCAGATTTAGCTTGATACCAATTTGAACACCAGGCGCA
>JBAXGN010000170.1 GCA_037139415.1 Verrucomicrobiota bacterium
AGAGATTTAGCAGAAAGATGAAACCGGCAGAAAAATTCGACTGAAGAAGATAGGAGCTGGGAGTTTGGAGTTAGAATTACCGGAAGAACACAGGAGTTGGAGGCAGAAGTTGAAATCACCGCGAAACATGCTAAAAACGCGAAAGCGAAAGACAGGATGGGAAAGTGCCATGGATAATCGGGGGGAGAATCGCAAATCTCAGATTTCAAATTTCAGGCTGGGAAAAAGGATATTCGGGAGACACGGACATAGCCAATCACTAATCGCTAATAGCCGAGGAATTCAAACCGCGAAATACGCGGAATACGCGAAAGCTGAAAGCCAAGAGTTGGAAGAAGACAGGATGGAACAAGTACGAAGAAGGTGAAGGAAATAGCCAATCGCCAAGGAAATTGAACCGGAAAAATATCGGGCGGGACGGCCGGAGATATGCCGGCGGGACCAGCCGGTAGTGGACCCGTCCCGCCCGTGATGCCACATCCTGGTGTGACATCAAGAATGTGCTGCTTTTGACGATGATTGGCTGGAGCGGCGCGGCGCGAATTCCCAGACCGGGCTCATGACGGAGGCATGGACCTCCCGGGCAAAATTCAACATGCCCACAAATCCCGCCAACGGTTCCTTGCGCTCATGATTGTGATCGCAGAAGGCAATGCCCAGCTTGTAGGCGATGGGCCGCTCCTTGACGCCGCCAATAAACAGATCCACTTCCTTCTCCAGGCAAAACTTGGCCAGCTCCAAGGGATTGGAGTCGTCCACGATGATCGTGCCGGGGTCGGCCATTTCCTGAAGTTGCCGGTAATCTTCCTGGTCGCCGGTTTGCGAGCCGACGACGGCGGTTTGCATGCCGATCAGCCGCAAGGCGCGCATCAGGGAAAACGCCTTGAACGCGCCGCCGACGTAAATGGCCGCTTTTTTGCCGGCCAGCTTTTGGCGGTATTGTTGCAGCTTGGGGTAGATATCGGCCACCTCATCGCGCACCAGGTTTTGCGCGTTGGTCAGCAGTTCCGGTTGGCCGCTGAAAAATTTGGCGGCCTCATACAGCGCCGCCGCCATATCCTCAATGCCGAAATAGGAAACGCGCTTGAAGGGAATGCCGTGATCCCGCTCCATCATCTTGGCCAAATGGGTCATGGAACCGGAGCATTGCACCAGGTTCAATTTGGCGCCATGCGCCCGCCGGATATCCTCCACCCGGGCATCCCCCGTGATGCAGGACACCACCTCAATGCCAATGCGCCGATAATATTCGCGGATGATCCACGTCTCACCAGCCAGATTGAAATCACCGAGAATATTAATGCTGCACGGGCTGATGCCCGAGGTGTCGCCAGTGCCCATCAGACGGTAGAGCGCTTCGCACGCGGCGCGGTAGCCATCCTTTTTAGTGCCCTTGAATCCCTCGGAGTTCACCGGCAGCACCGGGATTCCGGTTTTCTCCGCGACCCGGCGGCAGATCGCGCCGACATCATCGCCAATGAGACCGACGATGCAGGTGGAATACACAAAGGCCGCCTTGGGTTTGCAGGCCGCGATCAGTTCCAGCAGGCTTTTTTCCAACTTCTTTTCTCCGCCATAGATGACATCCATCTCCTGGAGATCGGTGGAAAAACTGTTGCGATGCAGTTGGGGGCCGCTCGAAAGCGCTCCGCGAATATCCCAGGTGTAGGCCGCGCATCCGATCGGGCCATGGACCAGGTGCAGCGCATCCGAAATGGGATACAGCACCACGCGCGACCCACAGAACACGCAGGCCCGTTGGCTGACCGAGCCCGCCGCGCTGGCCTTGCCGCACGCAAGGCTCGCCGGCGAAGCGGCCGTTTTGCAAACCACCGAGTTTTCGCGTTCTGGAAGAATGGAGATCATAGGGAAAGCCGAATTCCGAGGACCGAATTCCGAAAGAAGCCCGAAGGCCGAAACCCGAAATTTAAACTTTGAATTTGGGGGATTCGTTGATGCGAAGGATTATTTGAGGCTTCATTCCCCCTCACCCTAGCCCTCTCCCTTGGGGAGAGGGAAGGGCCTAGTGCGGTTTTGGTGTCATTTTTCATACCCCCGGATTTAAATGGCGTAGTAGTGGCATTGGAGTTTAAAATTCAATCTCATCCCGCCACAGCCCGTTTTTCTTTGCCGTGCCTGGCCAGCGAATGCAGACCATGCTCGTTTACCCGTAGCATCATCCACTCTTGCATCTCCTGGGCGCCCAGATTGTGGTAAAAGCGCAGGGCGTTTTCATTCCAACGCAAGGCAATCCATTCGTAACGGCCGCAACCCCGGGCGGCGCCGATGCGCGCCACCGCCTCCATCAGCGCAGTACCCAGACCGCGATGCCGCCAGTCCGGGCGCACATAGACATCCTCCAAAAAGATCCCCGGTTTACCGACAAACGTGGAGTAGGTGAAAAAATACACGGCATACCCCACGGATATGCCCTGCTCCACCGCCAGGAGTGCCGCCGCCACCGGGTGCTTCCCAAAGAGCGCCTCGCGCAACGAGGCGGCGGTCACTTCCAATTGGTCTTCCAGATTCTCAAACGCCGCCAAGGCGCGAATCATGGCCAGCAGATCGGGCAAATCCTTCTCCCCCGCCGGGCGAATGATGAATTGGGCCGCCGTTGAGTGGTTGTCACTATCCTGGAGGGTCGCATTCATTATTGTACGAGTTCAAAGAATTCATCGGGGCACGTGCGATCTTTGTGATCCAGCAGGGCATCGGTGATTTTTTCGGCCAGTCGCAAACCGCCCCGATACCCGACCACCGGGAAGTACCGGTGCCCCATGCGATCCAGCGCGGGGAATCCAAACCGCACGAATGGCAGTTTTTCTGTTCGGGCGATGTACTTGCAATAGCTGTTGCCAATCAGCAAGTCCACCGGCACGTTCTTCATCCATTGATGCATCTCGAACAGATCGCTGTTACACTTGACCATCGCGTCGGGAACTTGGTCCTTGAGAATTTCTTGAACCCGATGTTCAAAGTGATTCCCCGGGGAACCGGTAATGACGTACACCGGTTTCATGTCCAACTCCACGAGGAATTGCACCAGCGAAATCACGTTGTCAGGATCACCCGCCACCGCGACCCGTTTGCCGTGAAAGTATTGATGCATGTCGCCCATGACATCCAGCAACTGGCCGCGCTCGCGCATGATGGATTCCGGCACATCCGCCCCGCCGTAATTGCGCATGGCATGAACGAACCGGTCGGTTTGCGTCAGGCCGATGGGCAGTTCCAGGAAGGCGCATGGCACATTGCATCGCTCATCCAATTCGGTCGCCGCCGGGTGGGAGGCAAAGTGTCCGAGCGCCAGGGTGGCCAGACTGTCTCCCGTAGTTTTGAGTTGTTCCATCGTCACGCCGCCCTTGGGGTACATTTGATAGGCGCCCGTTTGCGGCAGGTCCAGCACATCGCTGGTATCCGGAAACATCACGACCTTCACCCCCATTGCACTGGATAGACGTTTCAGTTCCCGCATATCCGCCGGATCAATAAAACCCGGCACCAGGTTGATTTGATTGCGGGGGTTGCTGGTGCGCTCGGCGAAATACTTCACCATCGCGGTGGTCATGTTGGCAAAACCGGTGATGTGCGAGCCCACAAAACTGGGGGTGTTGCAATGCATCACGACTTTGCCCTTGGGAATGATCCCCTCATCCGTCGCCTTGCGGATCATCATGGGAATATCATCGCCAATGACTTCCGAAAGGCAGGTGGTATGAACGGCGACCACGTCCGGATTATAGAGCGTGAAGATATTGCTCAACGCCTGGGTGAGATTGGCCAGGCCGCCGAAGACCGAGGCGCCTTCGGTAAAGGAACTGGTCGTGGCAACCACCGGTTCCTTGTATTGGCGGGTGAGATGGCTGCGGTGATAGGAGCAGCAACCTTGCGAGCCGTGACTGTGCGGCATGCAACCATGAATGCCCAGGGCCGCATACATGGCCCCGATGGGTTGGCAGGTTTTGGCCGGGTTGATGCGCAGGGCGCTGCGCGGTTTCAGGTCGGCGGTCGTGGCGTCTAACATAATTTGGAGTCCTTTCTGGGTAAATATTTAGGGTTCAGCTTCGACGGCAGCGGGACGGCGGGACCAGGCTTTGGTTTCGCCATTCCGTTTGGTTCCCGTGGTTTTTGACGGATGTACCAGGGCGGCGGTCAATTCCGGGGTTTTCTCCCACGGCGGTACGACAAATTTCCAAACCTTGGTGGACAGCATCCGGTCCACCTCGCGGTAGAAGTTGATCGCACCGGTGAAGGTCGCATACGGCCCACCGTAATCATACGAGTGCAATTGCTTGCAGGGAATGCCCATCTTCTCGATCACAAACTTGTCTTTGATGCCCGAGGCAATCATGTCCGGCTTGTAGAGTTCGATGAGCTTCTCAATTTCATGATGGCTGATGTCGTCAATGATCAAGGTGTTCTTTTTCATCTCGCTCATCATGCCTTCGTAATCATTGAAGGTTAATCCGCCAGCTTTAAGCGCTTCCATTTGTTCGGGGGACTTGCGCAGCCGAAACTTTTCCGGATCGGCTTCCACCTTCAATTCCTCAATGTTGCGGCTGTCGGCATCCACTTTGACGCTCGGCAGAACCCGCCGGCCCTCATAATCGTCCCGGTGCGCAAACTCATATCCCGCGCAGACGATTTCCATGCCGATGTCCTGGTACAGGTCTTGATAATGGTGCGCGCGCGAACCACCCACGAACAGCGCCACCTTCTTGCCTTTGCACCGGGCGGTGACTTCCTCGCGCACTGGCCGCAAGACCGCCAATTCCTGGGCAATGACTTCCTCGACCCGATCCTTGAGTTTCTTGCTTTCAAAAAATCCCGCAATTTTACGCAGGGATTTGGCGGTGGATTCCGCGCCGATGAAATTGACTTTCATCCAGGGAATCCCGAACTTGCGCTCCATCATCTCGGCAATGTAGTTGATGGACCGGTGGCACATCACGGTGTTCAGCGTGGCCGTGTGGGCTTTGCTCACTTGCTCATAGCTGACGTCGCCGCTGAGCGTGGAGGTGATGTGGATGCCGCATTTGCGCAGGAGCGTGTCAATCTCCCAGGCGTCGCCGCCGATGTTATATTCCCCCAGAATGTTGATGTTGAACTCCGCCTCATCCGGCGTGTCGTTCAGCCCGATGATGTGTTTGAATACGCCGTTATTGGCAATATGATGGCCGGCGGATTGGCTGACGCCTTTGTATCCCTCGCAACTGAAGGCGATGATGTTGATGCCCAGCTTTTCCTTCATCTCCCGCGCAACTTGGTGAATATCATCGCCGATCAGGCCCACCGGGCAGGTCGCCAGGATGGCAATCGCCTTGGGCTTGAAGATGTCGTACGCCTCTTGGATGGCTTGCTTGAGCTTCTTCTCCCCGCCGAACACGATTTGATCCTCCTGCATGTCCGTGCTCATGCAGTATTGCATATAGTTGGCTTCGCCTTCCTTGGGGCGGGCCAGGTTGCGGCGGGTCATCCAGGCGTAGTACCCGCAACCGATCGGGCCATGGGTGATTTGCAGCAAATCATAGATGGGCCCCATGACCACGCCTCGGCAACCGGCATACGTGCAACCGCGTTGGGTCATGATTCCCGGCACCGTGCGCGTGTTGGCGGCGATTTCCGGCGGGGCCTCCGGGTCGTTGATCACGATTTGCTTTTGACGTTTCTTGCGCGTCTTTGGCGGATATGCCTTGAGCATTTCCTCGCGCGCCGCTACTGGGTCAGGCGGCGGGTTAATAGGATTGGTTGCGGATGTGTCCATAGTCATGAAAAGTTAAGGTTGTGGTTAGGATAGCGCGGCGGCGCCGTGCTCACCGGTACGAATACGGATGGCCTCCTCAATCGGGAGTACAAAGATTTTCCCATCCCCCGGCTGGCCGGTTTGGTTGTTTTTGATGAAGGTTTCCACCACTTTGGTCACGGCGTCATCCGGCACCGTCAGGCTCATCATGCGGCTGGGGGTCAACCGCGGACCGTCGTCCTTGAGGTGGGCGATGGCTTCGGGCAGACCCTCCTGGGCGCCGCTAATGACCCGCAAATCCACGTGGTCGCGGCCCCGGCCCAGCACCTTGCGCACCGTAAAGGCGGGGAAACCGGTGTCAATCAGGGCCTTTTTCGTCGGGCCCATCTTGTTCATGCGGATAATGGCAATCACTTGTTTCATGGGATGATTAATCGCGGGCGCCAGTGCTCACCGTATACGTTTCTTCCACCTTGGAGATGAATATCTTGCCGTCGCCAAATGCGCCGCGCTCGCCGGTGCGCGCTGACTTCAACATGGTTTCCACCACCAGATCCTTGTCCGGGTCACCCACTACCACCACCAGCATTTCCTTGGGCAGTTCATCGTAGGTGACCTCGCCGATCTTGATGCCGCGCTGTTTGCCGCGGCCAAAAACATCCATCTTGGTCACCCCCGGGAATCCGGCGTCCAGGAGGGCTTTCATCACGGCATGGGACTTTTCCGGTCGCACGATGGCTTGAATCATGGTTGGCATAGTAAAATTGGGCTTTGGTTGCGGTTTCAGTTATGTGGGCTCAGTTGAACAGGCCATATTCCATCAGCAGGCTTTCCAGTTCGGGGATCTTCAGCGGCTTGGGCACCACGAACATCTTGTTTCGGTCAATGGAATTCGCCAGGAGCCGGTATTCATCCGCTTGGCCACACTTGGGATTCCACTCAATCACCGTCTTGCGGTTGATCTCGGCGCGTTGCACATCATTGTCGCGCGGCACGAAATGAATCATTTGCGTGCCCAGCCGCTTGGCAAACTCCTGGATCATCTCCTTTTCGTTGTCCACTTTGCGGCTGTTGCAGATCAATCCGCCGAGCCGCACCTTGCCGCTCTCGGCAAACTTTAAAATGCCCTTGCAGATATTATTGGCGGCGTACATCGCCATCATCTCGCCCGAGCACACAATGTAAATTTCCTCGGCCTTGCCATCACGGATGGGCATGGCGAACCCACCGCACACCACGTCGCCCAGCACGTCGTAAAACACGTAGTCAATCATTTGATCCTCTTTATAGGCGCCCAATTGTTCGAGCATGTTGATCGAGGTGATGATGCCGCGTCCCGCACAGCCCACGCCCGGCTCAGGGCCGCCGGACTCCACGCAACGGGTGTGGCAAAAGCCATCGGCGCAAATGTCACTCAGCTCCACGTCCTCGCCTTCCTCGCGCAAGGTGTCGAGCACACTGCGTTGGGCCATACCACCCAGCAGCAGCCGGGTGGAATCCGCCTTGGGGTCACAGCCTACGACCATGACTTTTTTGCCCATTTCGGCGAGCCCGGCGACGGTATTTTGCGTCGTCGTTGATTTGCCGATTCCGCCTTTGCCATAGATGGCTACTTTTCTCATAATTCAATTATTCCTATTTCAAGTTCACAATGTTGGTGTCATTCGTCGCGATTTCACGCGCCTGATCCTCCATACGCAAAGGGCGTGCCAAGTCTGGCAACCTGGAAAATCCAAAACCAAAAACAAAACCTTTGTAGCTACGGCTCAGTGGGTTATGGAAAAAGATTTTTGCTCTTTGCCAATGGATTTGCTTCCGGGACACATCACCACGTGTTCAACAACCGACATTAATGTAGGTTTCGGGATACGAGGTTACGCGGATGTAGGTTGGGGCACCGGTAAGCACCCCTATTGGCAGCAGGGTTGCGGGAGGGAAATAATATTGGGAACCATCGCCTTCCACCAACTCACTTTCGCGTTTATAACGGAAAACAGGAAAAGTGCTGGCAAGTTTTGGTGCGGTCCGGTTTAATACAGCAACCGTGAAACTCACAGTGCTATTATTGTGCCTGATAGCCTTGCTTTTTGCCGGTTGTACCGCGAATTACTATCGCAAATCGGCCGACAAGGAGGCGGCGCGTCTGATTGCGGAGAAGTCACGCTTCGTCCCCAACATGGACCCGCGTTTCACGATCCAGAGCAACGCCCCGATTTCCCTTGAGGAATTGCCCGTTTTTAGCGCGACGCAGGATTTCCTGGGCACGGACAAGGAGGCGGAACAGGGCGCGCGCATCGTCTCTCTGGATAAGGCGTTGGAGATTGCGGTGAAGTACAGCCGGACCTACCAAACCCGCAAAGAGGTGCTGTATTTGCAGGCCTTGTCGCTCACGCTGGCGCGCCACCAATATACCCCCATTTTTTCGACCGCCGCCAGAACGCGCTACGTCAATACCCACCAGTACGTGGCCGGCGGCGTGGATCACCTGGTTTCCGAACGCGAGGTGAACGCCTCCGCCTCGGCGGGCTCGGAGATGCTGCTGCGCACCGGGGCGCGCATCACCACCAGCTTCACCACGGATTTCCTGCGGTTCATCACGGGCGACCCGCGCACGGCCTATTCCTCCCAACTGGGGGCCACGCTGACCCAGCCCCTGTGGCGCGGCGCCGGCTTCCAAATCGCCATGGAGAACCTGACCCAGGCGGAGCGGGACCTGCTGTACGCCCTGCGGGAGTTCACGCGGTACCGCAAGGACTTTGCGCTGGAAATCGCCTCCGCCTATTATGGCGTGCTGCAAAACCGGGATGTGGCACGGAACAGCCACCGCGGTTACCTGAACTTCAAGGCGACCGCCGAGCGGGACAAGGCCTTTGTGGATGAAGGCCAGCGCCCGGTTTCTTCGCTGGGCCAATTGAAGCAGGCGGAGTTGAGCACGGAAATCCGCTGGATCAATGCCCTGCGCACCTACCGGCAGAGCCTGGACCAGTTCAAAATCCAAATCGGGCTGCCGCTGGTCACGCAAATCATCCTGGATGACCGCGAACTGGCGCAATTGAAGATTCTCCATCCCTCCGTCAACGTGGAGGAGGCCATCACCGTGGCGCTATCCAACCGGCTGGATTTGCTGAACCAGCGGGATGCGCTGGAGGACGCCGACCGAAAACTCCAGGTGGCCATGAACCGGCTGAAGCCCAAGGTGGATTTCGTCAGCGGCGTCAATGTGCCGGCCAAAGCCGGCAGCACCCCCACCGCCCCGGATTTTTCGCAGTATAGCTGGTATGCGGGGCTGGAGGTGGACCCCGGCCTGGATAAAAAGTCGGATCGCAACACCTACCGCGCAACCCTGATCAACCGGGAGCGCACCGCGCGGGAATGGACGCTGGCGCTGGACAACGTGCGCCTGCAGATGGTGGATGGGTGGCGGCAACTGGACCAGGCACGCCGCAACTTTGAAATCAGCGAGATGGGCGTGGAACTGGCCGGGCGGCGCGTGGAGGAGGAAACCATGAAGATGGAACTGGGCCGCGGCACCGCCCGGGAATTGGTGGACGCGCAAAACGCGCTGATGGAATCGCGCGACCAGCGCACCGCCGCGCTGGTGAGCCACACCACCACGCGCCTGCGCTTCTGGAGTAACATGGGCATACTGATGATCCGAGAAAACGGTAAATGGGAGGAGACGACTGATGCAAAAGCTCCGTAAACTCATCGCATTTCTGCGCAATCAACCGCGCTGGCGGCTGGCGGCCGGCGGC
Organism: Verrucomicrobiota bacterium; assembly: GCA_037139415.1. NCBI lineage: Bacteria > Pseudomonadati > Verrucomicrobiota > Verrucomicrobiota bacterium. The sequence continues at coordinate 9,499 of JBAXGN010000170.1, forward strand.
GCAGCCATCCTGCTGGTCGCCGGGTGGCTCTGGCCATCCGGCGGCGCGCGCGATTATGGCGCCACCTTCACCTCGCGGCGCGGCACCTTGACCATTAAAATACTGGAAGGCGGCAGCATTGAAGCCGCCGATGCGCAGGAAATCCGCTCGGAAATCCGGGGCGGGCAAGGCACGAAAATCCTGAAGATCGTCGAAGAGGGATACCAGGTGACCGAGCAGGACGTAAAGGCCGGCAAGGTGTTGGTGGAGCTGGACTCTTCGGATTTGAAACAACGGATCGTGAGCCAGGACATTCAGTTCCAGTCCACCCTGGCGGCCTACATTGACGCGCAGCAGGCGTTTGACATTCAAGGCATCCAAAACCAGACCGATGTGAAGGCCGCCGAGCAGAAAGCCCGCTTTGCGCGCATGGATTTTGAGAAGTTCCTGGGCGACGACCTCGCGGATTCGATCATTGCCAAACTGAAACTGCAATTGGACACGAACGAAATCCGCCTGCCCGACATTGACGCCTTCCTGGGGGAACAGACTGCGGGCGCCACGAATGCCCCGCTGGGGACCAACATGGCACCGGGGACCGATACCAAATGGCTGGGCAACGGCAACCCAACCGAACCCGGCAAAACCAACGGCACCAGCGAAACTCAGAGCGCCGGCGCCGGGGCCTTGGATGACCTGAGCCGCAGCGCCATGCCAGTGACCACCGCCCCGCCCATTGACTTCAGCCAATATGCCAAACTGGAACTGCTGGGCGATGGCGCCGCCAAGCAACAACTGCGCAAGCTCATGGATGACGCCCAACTGGCCAAAGCCCAGGAAAGCCTGGGCAACACCAAACTCGACGGCACCCAGCGCCTGTTTGACAAAGGTTTCGTGCCCAAAAGCGAACTGGACAGCGAAACGTTCAACACCCAAAACAATGTGCTCCGGGTGAAAACTTCCGAAACGGCGCTGGAGCTGTTTGTGAAGTATGAATTCACCAAGCAGGCCGAGGAATTACTCTCCAAGTACGATGAATCGCTGCGCGGACACCAGCGGGCGCGCAAGGAAGCCATCGCCAAACTGGCGCAGGTGCGCGCCCGGTTGAAATCCGCGGAAGGCCGGTTCAAAATCGAGGCCGAACAGCGGCGTGATCTCAACGAGCAATTGAATAAATGCGTGATCAGGGCGCAAAAATCCGGCCTGGTGGTCTATGCCTCGGACAATCGCATGTTCGGCTCCGAACAAACGCGGGAAGGCGCCACCGTGCGGGAACGCCAGCGCATCATCACCATCCCCGACATGAAAAAGATGTCGGTCAGCGTGAAGATCCACGAGGCGTCCATCAAGCAGATCAAAAAGGGACAGCCCGCCAAAATCCGGGTAGACGCGTATCCGGATGAAGAACTGCGGGGCGAGGTTTCCAAAGTCGGCGTGCTGCCGGATTACCAAAACCGGTGGTTCAACCCCGACTTGAAGGTGTATGAAACCATGGTGGAGATCAGGCAGGAGCGGGACTGGCTGAAACCGGGCATGAGCGCCAAAGTCGAAATCTATGTCAAGGAGCTGACCAATGTGGTGTATGTCCCGTTGCAGGCGGTCTCCCTGGCCCGCGGCAAGCACCTCTGCCAGGTCCTGCACTTCGGCCGGGCCCAGGTTCGCGAAATCACCATCGGCGATGCCAACGATGAATTTGTGGAAATCAAGAGCGGACTCGCGGAGGGTGAGAAAGTCATGCTGCGCGCCCCGGACACCGGACGCCCCGAGGAGGAGAACCAGGAAAAAACCGGCGAAAAAACGGCCGCTGACCCCGCCAGCAAGGAGGCTCCAGCCGCCCAATCCCCAGCGGAAAAGAAGCCCCCCGCACCGGGTGATTCCGGCAAGCCCGACCGCAACCGGCCCAAAGCAGCGCGGTGAGCGCTGAAGGAACGAATATGCCCGCCATTGTCATGCTGGATAACGTGGTGAAGACCTACCAAATGGGTCCGGTCACCGTGGAGGCATTGCGAGGCATCACGCTGCACATTGAGGCCGGCGAATATATCAGCATCATGGGCCCTTCCGGCTGCGGAAAATCCACGCTGCTGAACGTGCTGGGCTGCCTGGACCGCCCCACCTCCGGCCACTACCTGCTGGGGCCCGATGACGTCTCGCAAATGCCGGATGATCAACTTTCCACGGTGCGCGGCGCGCGGCTGGGTTTCATTTTTCAATCGTACAACCTGATCCCGCAGTTGACGGTGCTGGAAAACATTGAAGTACCGCTTTACTACCAAGGCTGGCATGAGCAAGCCAGCCGCCAGCGAGCCGAGGAACTTGCCCGCCGGGTTGGCCTGGACAACCGGCTATCGCACAAACCCTTCGAGTTATCCGGTGGCCAGCAGCAGCGCGTCGCCATCGCGCGCGCGCTGGTCAACGATCCGCTGGTCATCCTGGCCGATGAGGCCACCGGCAACCTGGATTCCCGGTCCGGGCAGGAAATCCTCGCGGTGTTTGACGAATTGAACCGCGCGGGAAAAACCATCGTCATGGTGACCCATGACGAAAGCGTGGCCCATCGCGCCCGCCGCATCCTCCGGCTGCGGGACGGCCAGGTGGAATCCGACCAAACCCATTAAGGCCGCCGCGCATGCTTTCCCCCACCCCACCTTCGCTGCTCGGCCGGTTAAAACACCGGCTGCTGGGAAAATTGGTGGATGACCTGGTCCGGGCGCGGCTGGACCGCACGGCGCGGCTGGCGTTCAAAAGCCTCTGGCTGCACCGGATGCGCTCGTTCCTGACGGTGTTGGGAATCGTATTCGGCGTCTGCTCGGTGATTGCGATGCTTGCCATCGGCGAAGGCGCCAGCTACGAGGCGCAGGAGGAGATCAAAAGCCTGGGCAGCCAGAACATCATCTTGCGCAGCATCAAGCCAGGCGAAGAACAAAAGGTGGCCGGGGCGGCCACAGAGTTTGTGCTGACCTACGGTCTGACCTACAAAGACGTCAAAGCCATCAAAGACACCATCCCCGGCGTCTCGGTCATCGTGCCGGGGCGCATCATCCGGGAGTACATCTGGAACATCAACCGGCGGGTGGACGCGGAGATCATCGGCACCGTCCCCTGGTTTCCGGAAATGCGCAATCAGCGCCTGTCGGCCGGTCGCTTCTTCACCGACATGGAAATGCAGTCGGTGGCCAATGTCTGCGTGCTGGGCAAGGAGGCGGCGGATGCGCTGTTTCCCATGGAAACGCCGCTGGGCAACGTCGTGCGAGTCGGCGGCGGTTATTACCGGGTGGTGGGCATCATGGAACCGCGGGGCAAAGAGACCAAGGGCGATGAACGCGCCAGCAGCGGCACCGTGCATCGCATGTTCATGCCGCTGGAAACGGCGGTTTCCCGCTACGGCAAAACGCTCATTAAACGGCGGGCGGGCAGTTTTGAGGCGGAACGGGTGGAACTGCACGAGGTCACCGTAAAAGTCGAGCAGCTGTCCGAGGTGCTGCCGGTTTCCCAGGCCATCGCCGGCCTGCTGAAGCGAAATCACAAAAAGGCGGATTACGAGATGGTGGTGCCGCTGGAACTCCTCAAGCGCGCGGAACATACCAAACGCATCTTTAACATCGTGCTGGGTTCGATCGCCGCCATTTCCCTGCTGGTGGGCGGCATCGGCATCATGAACATCATGCTGGCCACCGTCACCGAGCGCACCCGGGAAATCGGCATTCGCCGCGCCCTGGGTGCGCGCCGGCGGGATATTGTCATGCAGTTCCTGATTGAATCGGTGATTTTGTCGGGCACCGGCGGGGTCATTGGCGTCGCCCTGGGGATTACCATCCCCTTCCTGGTAAGCTATTTTGCCGGGATGAAGACCATCATCACGGTTTGGTCGCCATTGCTGGCCTTTTCCATTTCCGCAATGGTCGGCGTCATTTTCGGGCTGTATCCCGCCCAACGCGCCGCGCAGATGGACCCGGTGGAGGCGCTGCGGCATGAATAGTTTTTCTGCACAGCTCGGCTCTCCAGCTCCTTTCCCTTAAAAACCCGTCTCCCTCCCTCGACGCCTAACTGCCATTGGGCCGGTTCAGCCAGATCAGGTAAGCGTCGTAGTTCCAAGCCAGCGTCAGCGCCAGCAAGACCAACAGTGCGGCCGCCAAATCCCGTTTTCCGAAGGAGTCGGATTCGCCATGGGAGCGCGCGAATTCGAGCAGCGCGCCGGTGGGGCATCCGTATTTGCAGTAGGGTTGCGGGAGAATCAAGGAGGCAAGTAACCCACCGAGCGCCAAAGTGATGGTGGGCCAGCCCGCCGCACGAAACAGGAAGGCGTCAAACGGTTCCAAGTCGGCGAGATCCATGGGTAATTGCAGCATCACGGCACAGAGCACCACCACCAGCAGCAGCCACGGCACGAGCCGCAATTGTTTGTCCAGCCAGACGGGCAGCGTCACGCGCCAACGCTTCCGCCCGAGTCGCCCCGCCCATTGTTGCAGGAAGCCGTACGGGCAAATCTGGTGGCAATACAACGGTTTGCGAACCGACCACGGCACCACGAACGCAGCCAGCGCCAGCAGGACCAAACCGGTCGCCAGTTGCCAGTTCACCCCGGACTTTGCCCAGCCCGCCAGCAGGGATTGCGCCAACAGATGGCCGCTCCAGAAACCCACGTAGCCAATCACCGTCCATTGGTAGGTGTACCGCAACCATTTGCGCTCATGCAGTCGGGTAAAGGCCATCAGACCAGCCCCCAGGATGACGACGAGTAACCCGTAATCGCCCGCCCGGAGTTTGATTTGCCGCCACCACGGTTTAGCGTTGCCGTTTTTTTGCGCCAACTCGCAACGGGCGATCAGACTTTCCGCCAGCGCCATGCTGGTATAGGTGGCACCGGAAACACCTTCGATGCCCGCCTGCGACACGCTTAACTTGCCAAGGTCTTCATAGTACATGTCATCCCAGAGATGCATGAAATTCCTATCCGTGACGACATCTTCCACATGCTTGACGGTGTCTTCACTGCGGCGAATGCGGATACCAATGACTTTATCCTCGCGGTTGAAGCCGATCAGCGTATCCGTGACGCCGCAATAGCCGGTAATACGGCGGCATTGGGGTTGGGTGCAGACCACGTAACCCAGTTCCTGCCCCGCCGCGTCACGCACAAACCAGCCCTGACGGGGACCGTGATCCATGTGAAGTTTTTGGGCCTGGGGAAAGAGGCTGCGGACCTCCAGCACGGTCAACGGAGCATTGCCGCTGATGCGTTCCACCCGCAACGCCTGTTCGCGCACCACCCACGCGGTCACCACCAGCAATCCCAGCCGATAAAACCGCAAGACCCAGGGACGTATCCGCTGCCAGCGTGAAGGGGGGGCTTTATCCACTCGCACTCACTTTCTTATCCGCCCTGACTCAAGGCTTGGCGGGGAGCACCTGGATGGCGTCAATCGCGACGTTGCCATCCGCGCCTTCCGTGCCGACTTCCACCGCGCCCGTCTTGCCTGCTTCAAACGGATACACGCCGAGCGAGATGAAGGTGGGCGGAATATTCGGCTGTTCGTGCTCGTTGATACTCAAGGTTTTTTCGCCCGCCGCGCTGAGGATGCGGATGGGGACGTTCTTGGCGCGGTTTTCGTGCGCTTGGTACGCGAAACGCACTTCATACTTGCCAGTCGTCGGCACCTGGAATTCAAAACGCGCGGTGGCCTTGGAATTCTTCGCCGCATACATGTAGCTCTTGCCGATGTATCCCTTCAAGCCGGTGCCAGAAGCCCATTTGCCAGTCAATACGGCTTTGGCGTCGTCCACCACTATCCCGGGCAACTTCGCCGTGGTGATGCCATCCTCTTCGTCCGGCGACAATTCAGCCGCGCCCGGCGCCACATAGAAGGGACCGGCAACCGTATCGCGCCGGGTGACGCCGCGCAGGTTCATCAATTGCTTGAGTTCATCGAAGTACCGCTCGTACACGTCGCGCGGCAGACAGGAATTCTTGATACAGATGGACGCCGCCTTGCCGACGACCTCGCCAATCATGCCACCGGTTTTCATGACGCGCACGGTGCCCAGCGCTTCGTGTGTGACACTGACGTTGCGGCCAGCCATGAACAGGTTTTGCAGGTTGCGGGAATAGAAACAGCGATACGGCACCGGGTAACCGTGTTTGCGGTCCACCGCGTTGTCAAAATGCGCCCGGGAAATAAAGGGGTTCTCCGGGAATTTCTTGGCGAACTCCTCCTTGGGATAGTGCAGGTCAATGTCCCAGGTGGTCGGGACGCAGCCATCCGTGAATGGACGCTTCTCGGCGATGTCCTCGCGGGCCAACACGACATCGCCCAGCAACTGCCGGGATTCGCGCGTGCCGCCAATGTAGGCCATCCACTCCAACTTGGCGTTTAAATGCTCCTCTTTGCCTTCTTTGTTCTTCATCGTGTTAAACGCGCCATACGCCGCGCGGAAATTCCAATCCCGGACGGCCTCCAGATCGTTGATGGGATGCAAATTAAACCCGCTTTCCCAGAACCACTCCGCATGAAACTTCTTGGGATACGGAAAATCCTTCAAGGTCAACTCCAGCGCCCAGGGAACCTCAGGAAACCCAACCGGGTTCGGCTCCGTTTTCCAGCGCCACATATTGCTCATGCCCATATGGCCGTCTTCCTTGACAGTATGATCCGCGCCCGCCAACGCCCCAACGGTGGCATGGCCGGTACAGTCCGCAAATAACCGCCCGCGAAACCGATGCGCCTCACTGGTGCGTGTATCCAGAGCGATGACCGCCGTAATTTTATTACCTTGCTTCTCCACCGCGTACGCGTGGTGATTGAAAAACAAGGTGATGTTCTTCTCGGCGCGCACAATGGTCTCCTTCTTGGCGTCGCCAAACTCCTCGTAGGTGCCGGGGGACGACTTGGCGCGATCAGCGAGTTCATCCACGATCTCTCCAAGGTTGGGATAAATCCCGCGCCGCGTGCCGCCCTTGGCCCACACCCGCACTTCTGAACTGCCGTTGCCGCCCAACACCGGACGGTCCTGAATCAACGCCACTTTGATCCCCATGCGCGCGGCGGCCATCGCCGCCCCCATACCGCCGTACCCACCGCCGATCACCACGAGATCAAATTCGCCGGCATCGGTGGGTTTATCGGGCAATCCCAGCAATTGTTTGCGCCAGGAAGCGAGCGGTGCCGCGTCATTCGGCGGAGAAAAAGCCTTGTCGGTGGTAAAGAGAATCGCATCGCAACGCCCTTCAAAGCCTGTGAGGTCATGCAAGGCCACCTTCGCCTGCTTGCCCTTAATCTCCACCGTGCCGCCGTCGTGCCAGAACCAATCCGCCCCCTGCGTGCCAAAAGTTTCCTTCAGCGCCTGCCCCTCCACCAACACTTGGAACTTACCCGGTGTACCCGGCGCTTTCCAGCGGGCAACCCAATCCTTGGTGCGGACGAAAACCCGGTACGTGCCGGCTTCAGGCAGGTTGACCGTGGTGGTGGCGTCCTTGACCGGTTCGCCCAGCCCGTGTGCCAACAAGTACGGCGAGCCCATGAGGTCAATAAACTGGGTATCCAGGGACCAACCGCCCTGATCCTGGAAGCTCTCCGCCTCCACAAGGACTGTCGCGGCATGGGTTGTGCCGCCCAAAATAGTGACCATGCCAGCCATCGCCAGCAAACCGGCTTTAATGCATTCTTTAAACATAGACTCGTGGCAACCTAGCCCAAAAGTTCTTTCTTGAAAAGGAGAGAATACAACTCCCTCACGGATTTTACCGGGTGGATCGGCAGGGCTGCATCAAGCTCAGTTTGGTTCAAGCAACCGCAAACGTAGGTGACGAGTCACGAGTCTCAAATATGGTGGCGCGGGAAATTTTGGAGTGCGGTGGCAGAATCCGGGGGTAACAGGGGCGGATGACGACACCGCTTTGGATTTGTCCCGTCCACTGGAGTGAGCGCTGGGGCTCCTGGCGCCGCTCAAATATCGTGGCGCAGGGGATTTTGGCAGTGGGGAAATTCCCAGAGCTTCATACCCCCTCACCTCTTTCCTCTCCCTTTATATGTTCCCTGCGATGAATTTGATCACAAGCGTCATGATTGTCCGGCAG
>JBAXGN010000171.1 GCA_037139415.1 Verrucomicrobiota bacterium
GACTTTCGCTCTTTGAACCCATGAACCCGGAAGCGAGGGTTCGTGGGGGTACGGAACCACAGACCCTGCCCACCTCGTATTTTTCGTACCACCCCAATGCGCTTGATGCAACCCTGGCATTTCCCTGTTAAAAAAACCGTAACTTTGTGGTGCTCTTGGGCGTCTCGTATTGTGTCGGTATTAATCCGCTGCAACCCAAACAACCGCATCAGGATTAAAATTACGCCCAAAAAAGGCCTCGGGCGTAGCTATGCCTCAATGCGTTAGCCTCGATCAACGATGCCTGCGATGGCGGGCGGCGGCCGCCTTCGCCGCCGCATCACGTGCCGCCTTATCTGCCGCTGCCTGCGCTTTCTGATCCTTGGCCTGCAGGTCACTTTCCGCCTTTGCGACGGCGGCGGACACGTTTTTCAGCTTGGTAATGATCGTATCTAGCCCGACCTTATAAGCGCCGGCGATCTCCGCCCAACTCAAGCTGCTGTGACTGGCCTCGACTTGGTCAAACTTTTTGCTGGCCCCGGTGGCAATGGCATTGGCCACCAGCAAATCACCGTAATTCATTCCGGTTTTTTGTATCTGGTTGGCAAGTTCTTGCGTGGAGACGCCGCTCTCGTGCGCAACACTGTTTAGAAAATCCTGTTTAAGTTCCTGGCGGCTAGATACTTGGCCCATAAGACCGTTGACTGTGGTGGTCTCTTTGGCCAGCTCCAAGCGGAGTTTCGTGTCGTCCGTTCCACTTGCGTGGGTGGTTTTTGCGTGGGTGGCGGGCTTGGCCGCCGCCATTCCCGACAGCACGAATGTCATGACGCCAAACACAACGCACCAGCTTGAAGCACGGATAAAGTTAGCATTCACTTGATTGTAACGTGTTAGTTCTACACGAACTGAGAGATTAGACGCGAATCCTCGTGGTAAAGTTACAGGCTTGCGTGATCGCGTTAAGAACGAGCCAGGGAGGTGTTTCAGCTTCTCAGCCCTCGTCGCTCAATGGGACACGGCTAGCCTCCAGAACTGCTTCGCTAAAGACCACTTGAAAAAATCGTTTTTCCTATTTGGAAAGGCCAGAGATGGCCTTTGCTTTCGCCATGCATGACACGTATTTGTGGCTGACTTTATAGACTGGCTGGCCACCGTTTTCCAGCGTCAACTGCTCCAGAAAACGGGCTTCCAAACCGGGTCGGGCGATGGGATCCAGGGCATCATAATAAGCGGTGCCGGCTCCTGATTTCAAAAGGTGTTCCAGCACTTGGTTCGCCGTTGGGTATTGAAAAGTAATCTCCCCTTCGACCACGTACTCCGGTTCTAATCCTTGCGCCCGCAATCGCTGGGACAAGTCTTCCTTGCTCCAGGGAAAATCGAAGAAGACCTGTTTTTGCAGGACCGCCGGATTTTCGGCCACCAGTTCCGCAAAAATCTCCAACGGACGGCGTGGGGTGTTTTGCTGGTGAACCACCAACACCAGCAGGCCACCCGTTCGCAAGGCCCGGACGGCGTTCGCAAAAAAAGCCTCCAACGGAATGTACCCCAGAACCCAGCTCGTAAAAATCAAGTCCAGTGAGTGACGGTTCGACAGGGCTTCGAGGGCATCGCCATGCAGAAAAGTCACGTTACCAACGGTGCCCAGTCGGCGTCGTGCTTCGGTCAACATGCCTTGCGAAATGTCTGCCGCCGTCACCCGCCCGGACGGCCCGACCAGCGCGGCCAGTTTTTGCGTGGCGTAACCGGTGCCGCAACCAGCCTCGAAAATGTCCCATCCAGAGGCCAATGGCAGCCTGGCCAGCAAGGCATCCACCGGCCCGGCGGCTTCCGTAACCCAAAAATTATCGTAGTCCCCGTGAATTTGATTATAGGCCGTTTCCAACTCCGCTTGTCCCGCTTTGTCCCGGGCTGCCTCACGAATCTGGAAAAACTCCGGCACCGGATGTTCCTGCGATAGAAAGCGGGTGCAGAGATCATCCGCCTCTTCCGGAGTGGCGGGAATGCGGTGGGCGCGCCGATGCACTTGTGGTGTGAGGGTGCGTCCCGCGCAACGGGTGCGCGGCTTCTGAAAATGACGCCCCATGCGGTCCAGAATTTCATTCAGCGGTGTGTTGCAGAGGTTGCCGAAAGACATCGGCACCAGGTTGCAGGGGCAAACTTCTCCGCTGCCATCAATGTATAAATGCGTCAATCCGGCGCCACACCCAAACACCTCTGCTGATTCCAAATACGTCAATGAGGAAAGAATTGGCAGATCGTCCCGTTCTGCTACCATTTTTTGCCAGCCTAAAAGACAAGTCCGCTCGGCCTCCGTCAACAGCACCTGGCCCTGTCCGGTCAATGCGCCGGTGGGGCATGGTTCCAGCAGATGCACTTCCTGCGCACCCGCCGCCTGGATAAATTTTAAAAAGGCGACAATGTCTTTTTGGATGAATTCATGGGTGGCCACCGTGACGACATAGGGGTACAAACCCGCTTCTCCGGCGGTTCGGAGGGCCTGGAGCGCGGTTTGAAAAGCTCCGGGTCGCCCGCGCATCCGGTCATGTTCGGCTTCCACCGAACTGTCGAGACTGATGCCACAGGCAAACACGCCACTGGCTTTCAAACGCCGGGCACGCTCCAAGGTCAAGCCCTCGCCCGTGGTGCCCAGAATCACGCAGGTCTGCTCGCCAAACAAGGAGGCCACCTGTTCCAGATCAGAACGCAACAGGGGTTCACCGCCGGTCAGCGTCACCATGACTACGCCCAGGGATTGCAATTGGGCCGCGACCTTCTGTGTATCCGGCCAGGAAATATCCTGCTGGCTGCGACCGGCGTTGTAACAGTGCCAACAGTTAAAACCGCACCGGTTGGTCACCGCCCACGTCACCGAGAAAAGTCGGCGCCCGGCACCCGATTCACCCATTGCCTGGAACTGACTGGCAAAGGCGGAAAAAGCGCCGCTCGGATAAGGAGGCAAATGGGAATTGACCACCTGTTGTTCGCCAAACTTCACGACCTTTTCCTGCGCCAGGTAACGCTGGAAAAACTCGGCCATCCGGGGATGGAGCTTCACAAACGGCGGCCGACCTGCCAGCTTGGCAAAAAATTGATCGCCACGCATAATGGCTCTGCGCAATCAGTGGCCAATGTAAACCACTGTTATTTTAGAGCTTTTTTGCTGAGAAAGGCACCGAGTTCTTTGCCGGTTTTGGCGTACCCTTCCTGAAGACGGTACCCCACATCAAAATCATAGCCCATGGCATCTCGGCCCGGAGCCTTGAGGATTTCGACGACGGCAAGCTCTTTCGAGTGGTCTTTGGTTTCCACGAATTGCGCTTCGGTGCTGATCCATGCGGGGGCACGCATCACCCCTACGTTCCAGCCGGGCTCCATGCCGGTGGTTTTTAGCACCAGCGTGTACTTGGCATCGGGATTTTTCCCCACTTTAAGCGCGAATTTCCGGTCGGTAATTTGCTTGTTGATCAATTCCTCGAATTTGGGTTCAAACCGTTTGGACCGATCGCCTTTCCAGGCTTCGAGCCACTTGTCGCCTTTGCCGGCTTCCTTGGCGTTGTATTCGGCGACTTTTTTGTCGGTGTAGGCTTGCTCGGTGCCTTTGCCCACCGTGAGGTTGTCATACGTGTATTCGACGTTAAGTGCGGTCTCGCCTTTGAGGAATTCCAGCGAACCTGATTTGACGGTGATCTTTTGCGCTTGCAGACACGAAACAGAAAAAAGGAGCACGCCTGCGAGGACCAACTGTGTTTTAAGATTTCTCATGATTTTTAGTTTTTTCGATTTTGCTCAACGAGTGTAAGCGTAGCTCATGAGAACCAATTTTCAAGCACAAATTCAAATCCCGCAAGCTGCCACAGGGCTGCCTCAAGCCCGGTAAAGCCGCTCATCCCCGGCCGCTCATAATCGGTCTTCAAAAATCCAATGCGACTTGTCACAGCGTCCGGCAATGGCGTCCATGGTCTCGGAGATTAGCTCGTAAAGGTTCACGTCTGCGTGGCGCAGGTTTTTGCGCAGTTCACCGCGGTACAGTTCGTAAACCTCGGCCTGAGGCACGCCCTGACTCTTCAGTGTACGTGCCAGATCGGTCAGGGATTGGCGTTTGTCCCGGGCCGAAAGCGCGGTTTTGAGTTGGGATTCAAATGCTTCAGGAGTCATAAAATAAATTTATCCCTGATATAAGCACGATGACCCTAACGATGCAAGCCAAATGCCATTAAATTTCCTTCCACACGCCTGGCACAGGCGCTGGGTAGCGCCCTTGCGCGTCCGCTTTCACGGGCGGCGGGCTGTCCAGGGTGAGGCTGTCCAGGTGGTCGCAGAATTGGAAATTGGAGGCCATCATTTCCTCCCAGGTCACAATCCGCCCCATGTGGACTGCCGCCCGGCCCATCAAACAGGCCAGGTTGGTGTAGCAGGCGCGCTGGGTTTCGTTGTGTTCCTTGTTGTTGCGGATGGCGTCCAGCAGCACGTGCCATTCCGCCTGGTAGGGGGTCATGGGCTCTTTGTCGGCGCGCCACACAATGTTGGCATTCTCCATGCGCTGGTTCTTGTAAATCTGGACCGTGGGCGCGTGGATGTTGCCGGAAAATTGGGCGCCGCATTTTGAGCCATGCACAAAGGTGGAGAAATCCGTGTGACACTTGGGGATGCCGCGCTGGCTGACCATCGCCTTGGAGCCGTCGGCGAAGGTGTATTCAATCGAGTAGGTGTCGAAATTCTGCGCGCAATCGGTGCTGTCCGGCGCGCGGCCACCCAGACCGTGGGCCGAGACCGGCCAGGCGTCCTTGATCCAGCAACATTCATCAATCTGGTGGACCAGGTAATCAATCAATCGCCCGGTCGAAACCCAGAAGAAAGAATACGGGTGACGAATCTGCCAGATCAATTCGTTGTCCCCGGCTTGGGCTGGACCCGTGCGCCCGCCGCCATCCAGGCGGTACGCGCGCGTCAACTGGATTTCCCCCAGTTCACCATCGCGGATTTTCTGGATCAGCGCCTGGCGCGCCGAAGAGTGCCGGCACATGAGCCCACAGCCGATCTTGAGGTTTTTCTGTTTGGCAGCTTCGCCGGCCCGTAACATGCGGTGCGTACCACCGGGATCGGGGGCGAACGACTTTTCCATGAATACGTTCACCCCTTTCTGGATGGCATACTCCAAATGGATGGGCCGGAACGCGGCGTGGGTGGTCAGCAGCGCCACGTCACCCGGGCGCAGACAATCAATGGCTTTTTTATAGGCGTCGAATCCCAGGAAACACTGTTCGGCGGGCACTTCCACTTGCTCCGGAAATTTTTTAGTCAACGTTCCCAGCGAACCGGCCAGCTTCTCTTTGACCAAATCCGCCATGGCCACCAGTTTGAGCGGCCCCTGTCCGACGTTCATCGCATCGGCCACGGCTCCCGTCCCGCGCCCGCCGCAACCGATCAAGGCCAATCGGAGGAGGCTTTCTCCCGCGGCATGCACATGGGGCAACGCCACTCCGGCCAGGGCGGAACCGGCGGCGACTTTGCCGCTGCGCGCGATGAATTCCCGGCGGGTGATGTCAGGGATGTCTAGTTGTAGGCGATTCGTTTCTGGTTTCATAGTATTGTTCTGTGGCGCAAAGTGTCGCCAATCCCGCCGCCGGTGTCAACTCTGGCACCAATGAAAGTCAAGGAATCCGCCACGCTCAGTTCGTTTGGGTATGCCTGAGCGGCACCCAATACTGGGCCCGGCCAGCCGTGGCGAGCGTGTAATGCTTGCGAATGTTGGCGAGGATTTCCTCATAAGGCCCGGGCGTGCTTTCCACCAAACCATTCGGGGGAAAAATAATGAGCTCAAACTGCTGCGTTTGAATCGCTGCAATCATCGGGCCAGGGGCCAGCGCGCCATGCTGCCAAAGCAGGCGGTACAACAAGGAATCATTCACGCAAACCAATCCCGGTAGTTCCAGCCCAAGCCGGACCGCGTACAGATTGAGAATGATCGGCGCCGGCTTCCCTTTGACCAGGGCGGCGACCTCCTTCCGCATGTCCTCATGAAAAGCGGTTAGAAATTCGGTGTGGCTTGGCGTGGTGAAGGCGTACGCCGGCGGTTTGGCACTCCACATTTCACCGGCAGTGCCCAAGGCGAGGAGGAGCGTGGCATATTTGAAACCGCGCTCCCGCAGGATGTCCCCCGCAAGCTGGTCCGCTGAGGCCACGAGCCAAAGCAAGCCGGCTAACACCGGCTCAATGAAATAGTTCGTGGAAGCTCCCGCTTTGCCCACAAAGCCCAGCAGGGCCAGTGAGGATAAAAGAAAATAGAGCAGCCAGGGATTGGCCAGGGTGCGGGAACCGTGCTTCCAAAGGAGCACCCCCAGCCAAATCACCCAACCGATCAGCAAGCAGACGAATACCGGCTGCTTGAGCATCAGCATCCAATTGGTGGCAAAAGTGTCCCACTCCAGTGGATTACGCGCGGCCTTGAACACGCAAAACCAGAAGCCGGAGCCCCACCAAATTTGCGCCAAGACCCCGCCGATCAGTGTCAGTGCGGCCAGCGCCGCGAGGTAAAGCAAGCCCTGTCGGTGGCTGGTCATCCAGAAATAAACCAGGCACGCCGCCGCTGCCGCCAGGTACGACTGCTTGCACGCCGCTGCCAGCATCGCGCAAAGACTGGCGGTACACACGGCCAGGGCGGGGCGGGGGATCTTGGTCGCACACACCAGGGCGGCGACCGAGAAAAACAGGGCTGCGCTGTCGTTTTTCAAAAACACGGTGTTGCTCATCACGGGATGCATCAAAAAGAAAACTCCGAAAGCCAGGAGTGGGAACAAGCGGTTTTGCCGGCGACTCGCCACAAACAGAAATGCCGCCGCCAGGATCATGAAGCTCATGCTTAAAACCCGGCCGGAATAAAACCGGTTCGGGCCGTCGAACGGCAGCCAGGACACCAGGTAATGGTAGAGCGGCGTATATAAGGTAATCCAAAATGGCGGGGCATTATAGAGCGCGGCGTCATAAATATTTTTCCCCTCGGTAATGGTCTGGATGGTCATCCGGTTTGGGCTCTCGTACACCAAGTCGAACGGCGAAGCCAAATGCCACTGGGCAACCAGATACACGCGCACCAAGGCCGCTACCACGATGCCCAGGATGAGCAACCGAAAAAGAAAGCCGGGCCAACCATTGCGCGTCGTTCCGCTTGACGCCGCGCTGCCCACCGAGTCCTGATTTTCAGTCGTCTGCACAACCGTGACCGTAGGTGGCCGGCGGTTGGGCGGCAAGTGTAAACGATTGCCGGGTCTTTGTCTTGAGTCCTGGTTCTGTGTTCCACCCATAGCCCGCCAGTTCCAGCAGCGCTGCCAAGAGGACAGTGGGCAGCTCGAAGTAAAACAAGGTTTGGCCTCGTCGTCAACCGACCTGAAACAAGGCGATGCCAGTCAGCAGGTGATTTAGCCCGTCAGAAATGTGCGTTTGACACGTCCAGGCCGATATCTTCTGCCTGCTGATTTCAAGTTTCTACATCCTTGGTTTTCATATTTCTGTAAAACCGGCTTCATTCCGCCTTCCGAAATCGAGGGTTCCGCAGTCTGCATTTGAATTATTCTCCTCTGAGAGGTAACCACCCTCAACCAGTCCCTGCTACCATGACGCCATGAATGACATGAACATAAATCCGAAAACCGAATTTCGAAATCCGAAATGGTGGTCCTCATTCGCGTTGATTCGCGCGATTCACGGGCGGCGGTCTTCGGATTCGCCAGCTCCTGAATCCCAGCTTCTACTTTCTAACGGTGATTTTTCTGCCCGAAAATTTAGCTGCAAAAGTTGGCTTCCGTCTTCGAATTTGGCATCTTCTGGTCATAATTTTTTTGCCATGTTCGGCTTCCGATTTTTCTGCCGGTTCATTTTTCTGCAAACGTTTCCGGTTCTCGGGTTTCGGATTTGCGCGCTTGTGTCAAAAAATCGTTTTCACACAATTTTGACACAAAATGTGTGATAAAATCATTTTCATCACAAAAACCACACAATTTCCAAAACTACCCCACTAACCCGCGACGTAGCCGTAGCCGTCAGTCGGAGCAAACGAGATAACCTACTGTCTTGCAATCATTTATGAACTCAGTGGCCAATTAAACAGCCCTAAAATAGCAGGTTGCAATAAGAAATCAGTTCAGGCATACGCACTTTCCGCATATTATCGTATGCCAACGTGCTTGACACTGGGCGGTTCATTGTTACCCTCGCCGCTTCCGCGGGAAAACCGGGGCTGGCCAAATGGGCTTTCCTGGACTAGTATAACCCGCCGATTTATTGATTATTAGAATTTATGAAGAGACAGTATCAACCGTCGAAAGTCCGTCGGAGACGCCAGCATGGGTTTCTGAATCGCAACTCCACCAAGAGCGGTCGCGCGACCCTCGCCAACCGCCGCCGGGTTGGCCGCAAACGGCTGACTCCCGTATAAACGCTATTGATATGGCCGATTCCCCCAGCCGGCTTACGCTGCCCCGCAGCCGGCGCCTGCGGACGGGCCGTGATTTTTCACGTCCACGAACCGATGGCAAACGGCTAGTGCTCGGTTGTTTGATTCTGAATTGGCTGCCGCTGGAATCCGGGGGGGTGAGCCGTTTGGGCGTCGTTACCTCAAAAAAAGTGGGGGGCGCGGTCATTCGTAATCGGTGTCGGCGCTTGATGCGCGAGGTATATCGGCTGCACCAGTTGGAACTGGCCCAGCCGATGGACTTGGTGATGGTGGCCCGCCCTTCCATGGCCAATAAAACGTTTGGACAAATCGAGCGTGACTTTCTCACCGCCATGCGCCAAAGCCGGCTGTGGGCGAGCCCGGCACAATGAATCCAGCCCAATACCTGTTATGCGCCGGCGTCCGCGTGTATCGCGCGGTGTTTTCGCCGTTGCTTAGCACGTTGGCCGGGCCGGGCGGCGGCTGCCGGTTTACGCCCACCTGTTCCGTCTATGCCATGGAAGCCATCCAAACGCACGGTGCGGCGCATGGCTTTTGGCTCACCGTCCGCCGACTGTGCCGTTGTCACCCGTGGGGCGGTTTTGGGCATGACCCTGTGCCGCCTGTAAAATTAACCTGATATTTTTTTAATGGACCGCAAAACAATTCTTGTTCTCGTTGTCACCTTTGTCATCTTGATGGCATGGTTCCCCTTGGTGAACAAACTGTATCCGCCGAAGCAGCTACCGCCGAGCACCAACCAGCTTTCCCGTGCCTTCAGTGGTACCAACCAGGTGATTGTCACCAACCAATCGCCCTCGCCCACCTATTTGCAATCCGCCCCCGCACTGCCGCCCACTTTTCAGATTGAAGCCAAGGAAACCACGGAAACGCTCGAAGTCGGCGGCATAAAGTACCTTTTTACCTCGCACGGTGGCGGTTTGAAATCCGTCGAGTTGCGGGACTATCCGGAAATCATCCTGCCCAAACGGCATCAAACCAATGGCATTCGAGGAGTGGTGCTCAACAGAGATGCCCCCTTGCCCGTCATGGCAGTCGTCGGGCATTCCGCGCTGGTGGAAGATGGTCTATTCAAGTTGAGTCGGCGGGGCCAAACCATCATCGCTCAAAAAGTGCTTACCAACGGGGTCGTCCTGATTAAGGAATTCAGCCCAAGTACCAACCTGTTGTTACAGGTGAAAATACGCATGGAAAACCGTTCCGGCCACCCGGTGATGCTGCCGTCGCAGCAATACATCGCTGGCACCGCCACCCTGATTAATGCCACCGATGACCCGCTCCAAATGGGGGTCTTTATCAATTCCTCCGGCAACACGGATCATATTGACGACTCCTGGTTTGCCAATCGTTTCATGGGTTGTTTCCCGGGCACGCCGCGCGAGCGGTACGAGGCGGCGGCCCCGGTGAGTTGGGCGGCGGTGCATAATCGCTTCTTCACCATCGTGACGGTGCCCAAACTGGCGGCCCCGCAATTCATCGCCACCCACGCTGATATCCCCACCAGCATCGTGGCCGGCGCCAAAGTGCCCGGCTTGCAGGCCGCGCTCATTTACCCCTCCGTGACCTTGGAAGCCGCCGGCACCAACAGCGTGCTGGAACGCGAGTTTACCCTCTACACCGGGCCGAAGGAATACAACACGCTCTCGAGTCTGGCCTCGGACATGAAAAACGATGTGGATCATGTCATGAAGTTCAACGGCTTTTTCGGCTGGTTCTCCAAAGGGCTGCTGCTGGCTATGAACTGGCTGCACGATTCGCTCAAGCTGGCTTACGGTCTGGCTATCATCGCCATCACCCTCATCATTAAGATCGCCTTCTGGCCATTGACCCAGGCCAGCACGCGCTCCATGAAACGCATGTCCACCATGCAGCCGCAAATGAAGGTCATCCAGGACAAATACAAGGATGACCCGCAGAAAATGAACAAAAAGATGATGGAGTTCATGAAGGAAAATAAAGTGAATCCCATGGGCGGCTGCCTGCCGATGCTCATCCAGATTCCCGTGTTCTTCGGATTTTATTACATGATCCAGAGCGCCATCGAGCTGCGCGGTGCTAGCTTCCTGTGGGCCTGGGATTTGTCCCAGGCGGACACCGTCGCGTTCGTGTTTGGTTTCCCGATCAATCCGATGCCGCTCATCATGGGCGTGACCATGTTTTGGCAGGCACAATTGACCCCGCCCTCCCCCGGCATGGACCCCACGCAGCAAAAGATGATGAAGTACATGCCGCTCATCTTCCTGTTCATCCTGTACAAAATGTCGGCTGGATTAACGCTTTACTGGACCATCCAAAACCTGCTAACCATAGCGCAGACAAAGCTGACGAAGACGGAACCACCGGTGACGGCGACGCCGCAACCGGTGCTGGTCAAGCGAAAGTAAGCGACCAATAACGGCGCTGAGACGCGGGTTAAACTGAATTTTGCTATGCCTGTACACGCGAAAGAAACATTGGAAACTTTGCTGAAACTCCTCGGGTTCGAGGTGACAGTCGAGGAACACTCACTCGAAGAAGGCTCGTTGCTGGACATCCGCACCGATGATCCAGGCCGCTTGATTGGTCGCCAGGGTAAAACCCTGGCTGACCTCCAATACGTCACCAACCGCCTGATTTTTCAACAGGATAAATCCGCCCCCAAGGTGACGGTGGATGTCGCCGGTTACCGGCTGCAAGCCCGGGATGTCCTGGTCAAGAAGGCCAAGGAAGCCCTCGAAAAAGTGCGGCGCTGGGGCGATGTGGTCGAATTGGAGCCCATGAACGCCTTTGACCGTCGCATTGTGCATAGCGTCATCAAGGATGATCCCACGGTGGAGACGCACAGCGTGGAAGTGGAAGGCACTGACCGCAAAGCCATCCTCCTGCGTCCAAAACGGTAGGCTCCGCTCCAGCGGTTCCGGTTTCGCACGCGACCCGCGCGATCGTTTGGTGAATTTGGTGTCATACTCACGCCCTCCGCGTTATGCCGAGGGCGTTTTTTTTACGGTTCCCCGCTGTTTTCGGTGGATTACTCAGCGGAATCCCGAATCCCGAATCCCGAATCCCGAAAGAAATCCGAAATCCGAGATCCGAAAACACCTGTGGCCGGGGCCGGGCTGGAAAAACGCCACGCTTCAATGTGAAACGCAAACCGGCTGCAAACCGCGTGACTGCCATCGGATTCCGGCTTCGGAATTCGGAACTCGGCATTCTTTCGGTTTTCGGCCCTCGGATTTCGGATTTAACTGGACCCCTGTTCCATTCAAAATAGCGAGGAATTGCAATTATCGCGATCTTCGGTAAGTTTCTGGCGTGGGTGATTACGCCTCCTTGGGCGGTGAATTTGACTATGCACATTGAACTGATCAACACGGGGTCCGAGCTGATGCTCGGGCGGGTACTGAATACGCACCAACAGTGGCTTTGCCGCCAACTGGCGGATGCGGGTTATGTGGTCGAGCGCCAGGTGGCCGTGCCCGATACCGGCCCGGCCATCGAACAGTCCGTGCGGGAAGCGTTGGGCCGCGCTGATTTAATCATTGCAACCGGTGGCCTTGGCCCCACTTCCGATGACATCACCCGTGATTTGATCGCCCAATTGCTGGGTTGCCGCCTGCATACCGACCCGGCGGTGTTGTCCCAGATTGCCCGATTTTTTACCAGCCGCCAGCGTCCGCAGCCGGAAAGCACCAAGGTGCAAGCCCAAGTGCCGGCGGGCGCGCGGGTGCTCATGAATCGCCACGGCACCGCGCCCGGATTGGTGATGGAAGTGCCGGCGGGCAAGTTCCGCCAGGCGACCCGCCCCACGTTGCTGGTCATGCTGCCGGGGCCGCCGCGTGAATTGCGACCCATGTTTACCGAGCAAGTCATGCCGGTCATTCGGGAATGTCTGCCGCTGATTGAGCCGTTCGCGTGCCGCACCGTGCGTACTGCGGGCATCGGCGAGTCCCGCGTGGAGGAAATGGTGGCACCGCCGTTGGCCAGCTTGGTCCAAGCCGGTCTGGAAATTGGCTATTGTGCCCGGCCGGGTGAAGTGGATGTACGGCTGGTGGCGCACGGCGCGCGCGCGGGGCAACTTGTCAACGAAGGAATCGCCATTATCCAGCCCCTGCTGGGGCAACATGTCTATGGTGAGGAAGACGCTGGATTGGAACAGGTCATCGTGCAATTGTTCGCCGAACGCAAACAAACGCTGGTAATCGCTGAATCCTGCACCGGCGGCTTAATCAGCCATCGGCTCACGAATGTGCCGGGCGCTTCAGAAATCTTGTGGGGAGGTCTGACCACGTATGCCAACGCGGCCAAACAAAAAATCCTGGGTGTGACGCCGGCGGCTTTGGCGCAGTACGGTGCCGTGAGTGAGGCCGTGGCGCGAGCAATGGCCGAGGGCGCGCGCCGGTTGAGCGGCGCGAGCTATGCGGTCGCCGTGACCGGCATTGCCGGACCGGGCGGGGGAACGCCGGAGAAACCGGTGGGTACCGTCTTTATGGCAGTGGCAGGGCCGCAGGGTACGGTAGTTAAGGCGCAGTTGAACCGGTTCGATCGCGAAACGTTCAAATACGTGACGTCGCAGCAGGTGCTGGAAATGTTGAGACGACAGGTAATTGCTGAAGACGAATTACGGAAGGCGGAGTAATTATTGCGGAATGCAGATTTTGGATTTTGCCAATCCGCAATCTGCATTCCGCATTCCGAAATTTCGTACTATTCTGTATAGGCTTCTTCGCCGTGCTCGGCCAGATCGAGTCCCAAGGTTTCGACATCCTCGGATACGCGCACGCCGCCCAACACTTTACCGACAATCCAGGCAATCGCGATGGTCGCCAGTACCGACCAGACCAGCACGACCAAGCCCGCTTTGACTTGTTCCAGCCACAACGTGCCACCTACCAGGCCTTTAATGCGATCCGCACCCAGGTTCGGGTTGGTGCGCACGGTGGCAAAAACGCCAGCCAGGACTGTGCCAATCGTGCCGCCGACGGCATGCACGCCAAAGGTATCTAGCGAATCGTCATATTTAAACTTGCTCTTGAGCTTGCTGCACGCAAGGAAAGTGGCCACCCCTGCCGTCAATCCAATCACAACGGCGGCAGTGGCGCTGACGAACCCGGCACCGGGGGTGATGGTGGCCAGCCCGGCCACCGCGCCCGAGCAGAAACCCAGGACGCTGGGTTTGCCCCGGGTGGCATATTCGATCGCGGCCCAGGCCACACACCCAACCGCCGCTGCCAGCGTGGTGTTGACGAAGGCATGGGAGGCCACGGAATCAGCGGCCAGGGCGCTGCCGGCATTGAACCCATACCAGCCCACCCATAACATGCCGGTGCCGACCATGCATAATGTCATGCTGTGTGGAGGCATTATCTCGCGGCCATGGCCCAGCCGTTTACCCATCAGGATGCAGAGCACCAGCGCGGACCATCCCGAGGTCATGTGGACCACGATGCCGCCGGCAAAATCAATCGCCTTGATTTTGGCGTCATTGTTGGCCAGCCCGTTCATCCATCCGTCCACGCCCCAGATCATGTGCGCGACCGGGAAATAGACGACGAACATCCATAAGACCGAAAAAAGTATCACGGCGGAAAATTTCATGCGTTCCGCGATGGCACCGACAATCAGCGCCGGGGTGATGATGGCGAACATCATCTGGTAAATGGCGAAAATATTATGCGAGACCAGGAAGCGTAATCCGGATTGGGCACGGCATCCACGCCGTTGAACAAAGCCCAACCCAGCCCGCCAATCAAGCCATTCCCCTTGCCAAAGGTAAGGCTGTAGCCGCAGAGCCACCACAATATGCTGACGATGCCCGCCAAGCCAAGACACTGGCCGAGCACCGACAGCACGTTTTTCCGGCGCACCAACCCGCCGTAAAACAAGGCCAAGCCAGGGAGGGTCATAAAGAGGACGAGCGCGGCACTCGTCATCATCCAGCCGTTGTGGCCCGGTCCCGGCACTTCGCTCAGCACCGAGTTGGTGCCGCGTGCAGTATTTTTGACGTAGGCTTCCAGATCGGCCAACCGTTGTTCCACGGTGGGGTCGGCGGCCTGGAGGGCGCTGTTAAACACAAAGGCCAGGCCGAAGCCCAGCAATAGGGGGAGTAGTCGTTTCATGGGGGTGGTACTGTTACGTTTTTATTCTGTTCTACATGTATTTTCGATCACTGTCATTTTCTTTTTACGTGTACAAAAAAACTTTGACACACCGGTAGAGCCGGAAAGTCTGGGACGTGAGCTAACTCACTGCGAAAACTGATTTCTCCCACCCCTGAGGAAATCAGCGTGCAGATCATTTTCACGTCACCAAACTCCCGGCTTTACCGGTGTGTCAAAGAGCCAACAACCAACAACCGTTATTTATGTTTATTTTGTCGCGATCCGTGAGTGCGCTCGCCGTCACCGGGGTGGTTTGGATCATGGCTTGCGCGTGTATCATTGGATAATCAGTTAATTTTGATTAAAGAGGACGGCGCGAGCGTGCCCTCGCGCCGTCCATTGTGTGTTTAGTTTTCAGTTCCTCCGACTATCATCGTGGCAGAGGCGAAATTCATGCAGATGCCAGTAAGCATCCCCGACTTTTTATCTCCCAACCGCAGCTTGAGGATGGCCGTCGCCGTCTTCGCAAGTTTCCTGGCTAGATCGTTTCCGCTTATGGGAGTGTTTTTTGGCATAGATACCATCCTATCTACCGTTTTTTCTTAGTGTCGTCTTTTTGCTGCTTTTTACCGGCTTACCGCGCCGAAGTCGCCTCTCGGTGCGACCTTATCGGCGCGGTGCCAGAAAAATCGGGGCGGCCCAAACCGCCGCCCCGACGTAAACTGTCAATTAACTGTGATAACCCTCTTCGCCATGTTCCACGAGATCCAGACCGATGGTCTCGACTTCTTCACTGGGTCGCAGACCACCCAGCACCAGTTTCACAATGTAGGCAATTACTACCGTGGCGACCACCGCGAGTACGATGGTCAAGCCGATCGCCTTGAGTTGTTCAATCCACAGGGTCTTACCAACGATATCTTTCAGGTTCGTTGCCAGGTTGGCATTGACATCCACAGTGGCTAACACACCGGTCAGGAAGGCCCCGAGGGTTCCGCCTACCGCATGTACGCCGAAGGTATCCAAGGCGTCGTCATAACCAAGCCAGCCTTTGAGCTTATAGCAGGCAAAGAACGGCACCAAGCCTGCTGCGATACCGATGATGATGGCTCCGTTGGAGTTCACGAAACCGCAAGCCGGAGTGATCACCACCAAGCCTGCCACTGCGCCGGAGCAGAAGCCCAGGATACTGGGTTTGCCCTTGATTATATATTCCGCCATGGCCCACACGAAGGAGGCAACTGCGGTCGCCAGAGTCGTCGTGGTGAAGGCATTCGCCGCCACACCATCCGCCGCCACCGCGCTGCCGGCGTTGAACCCGTACCAACCCACCCAGAGCATGCCGGTGCCAATCATGCACATGACCATGCTGTGCGGAGGCATGGGTTCCTTGGGGAAGCCCAAGCGTTTGCCGAGGATGATACACAGAATCAGAGCCGACCAGCCCGATGTCATATGCACCACCGTACCGCCGGCGAAGTCAATCGCCTTGATCGCCGCCTTGTCGTTCCACACGCCATTCATCAGGCCCTTGATACCCCAGACCATGTGCGCCATCGGGAAGTACACCACCACCATCCACAAGGTCACGAACAGCAGGATGGCCGAGAACTTCATGCGTTCCGCGATCGCCCCCACGATCAGCGCGGGGGTGATGATCGCAAACATCAATTGATACATGGAGAAGACGTTGTGCGATACCCAGAAGGAATAATCCGTGTTGGGATTCGAATCCACACCCTTCAAGAACATGTGTTTCGTGAAGTCGCCAATCACCGCTCCCGCTCCGTCGCCACCGGCGAATACGAAGCTATAGCCGAAAGCCCACCACAGGATGGTGACCAAACCGGCGATGCCGAGGCATTGTGCCATCACCGAGAGCACGTTCTTTTTCCGCACCAACCCGCCGTAGAACAGCGCGAGGCCAGGCAGGGTCATGAACAGCACGAGCGCCGAGCTGGTCATCATCCAGCCGTTGTGTCCAGGACCGGCACCGCTGATCATGGACTTCACGTTATTTGTCGGCGTATCGGCCAGGCGGCCGGCGTTATTCACGTAGGCCTCGAGGTCGGCGATCCGTTGGTCCAGCGTGGGATCCTTGGGACCGGCGTTGGTTGTGGCACCGCCATCGGCGGCGCGTACTGGAATGGCGCTGGCGATAAACGCCACCGCCAAAGCCGTTAGTAACAAGATCTTTTTCATAATACGGTAAAAGCTAAAGGTTGATTAATTGGTTTTGTTGTTTCGTGTGATTCAAGGCGGGTGCGTTTAAATCGCTTGTTCGCCTTTTTCCTCGGTGCGGATGCGCACGGCTTCCGACACGGGCGAGATGAAGATTTTTCCATCACCAATTTTGCCGGTTTTGGCCGCCTTGACGATTGCCTTGATGGCGTCATCCGCGCGGTTATCGGCGATGACCAGTTCCAGCTTGATCTTGGGAAGGAAATCCACGGTGTATTCGCTACCCCGGTAGATTTCCGTATGACCCTTCTGACGGCCGAAGCCTTTGACTTCAGTGACCGTCATGCCTTCGATGCCCACTTCGCTCAGGGCTTCTTTGACTTCCTCCAATTTGAAGGGTTTGATAATTGCTTCGACCTTTTTCATAATTTCAGTTTTCTATTTTAATTTTAGTTCAAGTTCGTTGTCCAATCTCCGGTTTTCCAGTCCACTACTTCCAGTTTAACCCCGCGCAACCCAGCCCCAACCTCCTTGGCGTTTTTGTTGAAAAATCGTCCGCTCAGGGCCCGTGAGCGAGCACGTACCATAAACCCCTTGGCGCCCGGTGTTTCGCCGGGGTGGCTCAATTTGTTCATGATCACATTCTTCATGCGCAATACCCTCTAAGCAACGGCTGTGCCAAGTATGAAATTTTGATGATGTTCATTTGTAAGTCATTGCAATAAAGAATATTGTGTATTTGAAAATAAATTTACATAAGCGGATAGTGGCATTGGCGTGTTGTTGCACAGCCAAGGTGGCTATTTTTATCCACTAGCAGCCTGTCGGACTTAACAATGCGGATTTTTTGCAGGTTTTTGAATAA
>JBAXGN010000172.1 GCA_037139415.1 Verrucomicrobiota bacterium
GGGACTGAGGAAACATGGACCGCAAGGTTGCGTGCGCCTCAGTCCTACTCGACCCTGCCGGGTTGAATTTCTGCTTTTCATTCCGGCAAATATCCCCATGATTGCCGCATGATTTCAGCAATACGATCAGTGCATTTTGTCGGGATCTGCGGCACCGCCATGGCCTCCGCGGCGGCGGCCATGCAGGATAAAGGCATTCAAGTCAGCGGTTCGGATTCCAACGTGTATCCGCCGATGTCCACCTTCCTGGCGGAGCGGAAGATCACCGTGATGATCGGTTACGGGGAACAAAACCTGGCGCATAAGCCCGACCTTGTCGTGATCGGCAACGCCATCTCGCGCGGCAACCCGGAGGTGGAGGCGGTGCTGGAGAAGCGTCTGCGATACTGTTCCTTGCCCGAGTTGCTGAAGCATTATTTCATCCAGGGCCGCCGCTCACTGGTCGTCACCGGCACGCATGGCAAGACCACCACCACGTCGCTGCTGGCCTGGGTATTTGAACACAACGGCCTGAACCCGAGTTTCCTGATCGGGGGCATCCCGAATAACTTCGGCCAGGGCGCGCGGTTTACTGAAAGCGAGTGGTTCATCATTGAAGGGGATGAGTACGACACGGCGTTCTTCGACAAGCGCAGCAAGTTCCTGCATTACCTCCCGGAAGTCGCGATCGTGAACAACCTCGAGTTTGATCACGCGGATATCTTCCCGGATTTGGCGGCGGTGGAGACGACCTTCAAACGGCTGATCAACCTGATTCCCCGGAACGGCCTGTTGCTGGCCAATGGCGATGATCACAACCTGGCACCGCTGCTGAACGTGAATCATTGCCCCGTCAAGAAGTTCGGGCTGGCCGCTGAGAACGCGTTTAACGGTTTCAACCTGCGCTATGGTCCCACAGCCACGGAATTTGAAATCCCCAGCTTCAAGTTTCACCTGAACCTGGTCGGGGAATTCAATGTGCGGAACGCATTGGCGGTGGTCGCCTGCGCCAAGCATTGCGGCCTGAGCAACAAGCAGATTCAATCCGCCTTCGACACCTTCAAGGGCATCCGCCGGCGGATGGAGGTGCGGGGCATCAGCGGCGGGGTGACGGTGGTGGATGACTTTGGGCATCATCCCACGGCCATCCGCGAAACATTGCGGGCGCTGCGCATCAAGTATCCCTCGCAAAAACTATGGGCCGTGTTTGAGCCGCGCTCGAATACCACCCGGCGCAATGTGTTTCAGCACGAACTCCCCGCCGCGTTCGCGGAAGCCGATGCGGTGGTGGTGGCGCAGGTGGCCCGGCTGGAGCAAATTGCCCTGGCGGAACGCCTCGACACCGAACAACTCATGCGGGACATTCAGGCCGATGGTAAAGCGGCGGCGTACCTGCCGGATGTGGACACGATTGTGAAGCATCTGGCCCAACATGTGGAGCCGGGCGACGTGGTCTGCATATTCAGCAACGGCGGGTTCGGCAACATCCACGCCCGGTTGTTGGAGCGTTTCCGCTTCCCACGCTAGTCCAATTGCGGACTGCGGAGTGAAAAGCAAGAGCCGCCCCATGATGCAACGCAGCGTTTGAATACACAGTTCTCATTGCAGGCTGGCCGTTACGCCCGCTATGGCGTGGCGGTGCTGGCGGGCGTGTTGCTTTCACTGGCGTTTCCACCGGTGCGCATGGCGGGGCTCGCGTGGCTGGCGCCGGGGTTGATACTGTTCGCGGCCTTGGGTTGCCGGTCCGGTCCGGCGTTTCGTGTGGGCTTCGTGGCCGGGGTGGCGCATTTTTCCACGTCCCTTTATTGGCTCTTGTATATCCCCGTGAATAAGTTTTACCCGTTACTGGGCTGGGTGGCAGTGAGTACGTATCTGGCGTTGTATCCCGCTGCGTGGGTATGGGTGTCATGGCGGATCGCGCCGGTTCGATTTCAGGCGGATGAATCGTGGGTGGCAGCGGCCCGGCGGTTTGCGGCGACGAGTCTGTTGGCACGCGGCGGTTGGGCATTGAGCGCCGCCATGTTGTGGGTGGGGCTGGATATGGTACGCGGCTGGATGTTGACCGGTTTCCCGTGGAACCTGCTCGGCATGTCGCAATATGAACTGCTGCCGTTGATTCAAATCGTCTCAGTAACCGGGGTTCCGGGCCTTTCTTTCCTGGTGGCGTGGGGAGCGGTGGTGCTGGTGATGGCGGCGGTGGTGCATGGGTTGAATCCCGCGCAGCGCCGGTTATGGCTGGGGGATTTTCTGCCGGTGGCGGTGTTTGGCCTGGGGGTCTGGCTCTGGGGCGCGCGCGAGATCTGGCGTTATCCGGCCGCGCCCGCGTCGTCATTGCGGGTGCTGATGATTCAACCGAGCGTACCGCAAACATTGATCTGGGATGGGCGCGGCAACTCGAACCGTTTCAATCACCTGTTGGAATTCACGGAACTGGCGTTGCGCACGCGGCCCGACCTGTTGCTGTGGCCGGAAGCCGCCATCCCGGAAACCCTTTGTTACGACGAACCCACGTATCGCGCCGTGACCAACCTGGCGCGAAAATATGGCGTCTGGATGATCGTCGGTTCAGATCATGCCGAGCCCAAAGCATCCGGGAAAGAACCGGATTATTTTAACAGCAGCTTCCTGGTATCACCCAGTGGCCGGTTGGCGGCCCGGTATGACAAACAGAAATTGGTGATTTTTGGCGAATATGTGCCGCTGGTGGATTGGCTGCCGTTCGTAAAAATGTTCACCCCCATCAGCGGCGGTTTCGCCCGGGGCAAACATCCGGTGCCCTTTGCATTCACCGTGCCGCCGCGCACCAACGAGGCTTCTGGCACCATGGGGACGCCTCGTCGCCTCGTCGCCTCGGTGCTGATTTGTTTTGAAGATGTGTTTGCCGACCTGGCGCGGGCGGCCGCCACTGAGGAAACCGATATCCTGGTCAATCTGACCAACGACGGCTGGTTTAGTCAGAGCGCGGCGCAATGGCAGCACGCCATCAGCGCCCTGTTCCGCGCCGTGGAAGTGCGGCGTCCCCTCCTGCGCTGCACGAACAACGGCCTGACCACCTGGGTGGACCCGTTGGGGCAGATGCATGAACTCTATCCCGAGGATTTGGAATATCAATTTGGCGAAACCTTCAAAGCCATGACCATCCCCATTCCCGACGCCGCAACGCGCACGCCCACGTTCTATCAGCGTCATGGAGATTGGTTCGGCTGGGGTTGCGCGATTGGCGGACTGCTGTTGGTAGGCGTGCGACGGCGCTTTCGCGAGGCGGAACCACGGTGAAAAATCCCGTAACTTTGGGTTCATCCGTTGCGAGCGAGAAAAAGTGCTTCAAAATTCCGAGGAATCGTTTCATGCTCACC
Organism: Verrucomicrobiota bacterium; assembly: GCA_037139415.1. Lineage (NCBI taxonomy): Bacteria > Pseudomonadati > Verrucomicrobiota > Verrucomicrobiota bacterium. Next base: position 3,336 of record JBAXGN010000172.1, read on the forward strand.
GGCGTCATGATGAAAACGTCTGTGCAACGCAAACCTCAGTCTAGTAGCCGCCGTAATTTTTTACGCGAGGCCTCGCTCTCGGGAGCGGGTGTGGTGACGTTTGCCGGTCTGCTTTCGGGAACTTCCCTTGCTCTGGCCGGTGGAAAAGGGGAGGGGAAGGCCTGGCCGGACTTGGATCAGGCACTGGGGCCGATGGAAGCAGCCGTGGAGCGTTTCATGTGGTTGCCACGCAAAGAGGGGCGGTTGCTGAATGCCTTGGTGCGATTGGCGCGGGCCAAGAATGTGTTGCAGGTGGGCGGATCGGTGGGGTTTGCCTCGCTCTGGCTGGCCGCCGCTTTGGCGGAAACGCGCGGGAAACTGACCACGATCGAAATTCTGCCGGAACGGGTGGAGTTGGCCAGGAAACACTTGGTGGCGGTGGGATTGGGGCAGCGTGTCACCTGCCTGACGGGGAACGCCCACAAGGTGGTGCCGACGTTGAAAGGGGCATTTGATTTCGTGCTGCTGGATGCCGATAAAACCGGGCACGTGGATTATTTCCAGAAGCTGCATCCGGCCAAATTGGCCGAACATGCGCTGATTCTGGCCAATAACGCGGCCCAACCGGGCGAGGGGATGAAGGCCTATTTGCAATTGCTGATGGCGCATCCGGAGTATGACTCTGTGGTAGTCAGCGCCACCTTGGAAGATGGGTATTGCCTGAGTGTGAGAAACCCTTGATTGCGGAACCCTCGATTGCGGATTTCGGAATGAAGCCGATTTTGCAGAAAAATAAACCGGCAAAAATATAGGGAACCCTCCATTTCGGAATGCGGAATCCTTGATTTCGGAATTCGGATTTCGGAATGTGGAATGGAGCCGATTTTGCAGAAAGATTGGCCGGCAGGAGCGCTCGGAGAAGCGGTGTGTAATCGGGGGTGAAAGTCTCTCAGGTCTGGCGGCGAGGCCGCTGGAGTTTGAAACGAAAAATACGAGGTGGGCAGGGGCTGTGGTTCCGTACCCCCTCACATGTTTCCTCTTCCTCTGGGAGAGGATTGCATTATCCGGCTGAGGGAATCGGCTTAACGGATGCACTTGCTTTCGGGTAATTCCGCGGCCATGGGAACCCCCGAACCGCCGCTTCCAGCTTGAACCAAACCGAGCTTGATGCAGATCTGGGCTGGCATAGAATGCCGCATACGATTCTTGACGTGGGGGTGCCGACCCGTACTATGCCCCGACGATGTCGTTGGCACGACTTACAACATGAATCGTTTTTCGCCCATACTGGCCACTGTCTGGCTCGGTATTGCGCTGCTATGCCAAGCCGCCGAGGATGAAAAGCATTATGGTCCGCTCATTAACCAGAGTCCCTTGGTGCTGACGACCGGTGTGCGCGAGGAATGTGTTGGACCGTTCTTCAGCCATCAAAAGGTGGGCTCGCAAGTGACGAGCGTTTTTGCACCCTTTTTCTCCACCACCTCCGATCCGGAACTGGAAATGACGGAATGGGACATCCTGTACCCCTTGATTTCCTATGACTGCTTTGGGAGCGAGTACCGGCTGCATTTTGGGCAATTGATCGCGTTTTCCGGTGGGAAAAACCAGGCGGACCAGGCCAAGGATGGTTTTACGCTGTTTCCGATTTATTTTCGCACCCGCTCAGCGGAGTCCAACGCGAGTTATACGGCGGTCATGCCGTTTTATGGGACCGTCAAAAACCGGCTGCTGCGCGATGAAGTCAACTGGGTGATGTTCCCGCTCTATGTGCGGTCGGTGAAACGGGATGTGATTACCTACAATTACCTGTATCCGGTTGGCCATGTGCGGCATGGCAATCACCTGGAAGGTTGGCAGGTCTGGCCGTTCCTCGGGCGTGAAATCAAGGATGCCTGCACCATTACCAACCGGTATGATGAGGCGGAAGTGATCCCCGGCCATGAGAAATCGTTTTATCTCTGGCCGTTCTATCTCCACAACACACTGGGGTTGGGCACCACGAATGTGACCCGGCTGGAGTCGCTCCTGCCATTCTATGCCTACGAGCGCTCGCCGCTGCGCGATTCCACGACGTACTTTTGGCCACTCGGTTACACCGTTACCGATGACCGGCAACAGCAGTTTCGGGAACGCGGCATGCCCTGGCCGCTGGTGGTATTTGCGAGCGGGCCGGGCAAGCATACTTCCCGCGTGTTCCCCTTCTACAGTCACGCGTACAACGCCAAGCAGCAGAGCGGCTTTTGGCTCTGGCCGCTGTATAAATATAACCGGATTCGTTCCGATCCACTCGCGGGGGATTACCTGCGGATCATGTTCTACCTGTACATGGACCGGTTTGAGCGCAACACCGCCACCAAGGAATCCCGGCGGCGGACCACGCTGTGGCCGTTGTTTTTAAAGGAGCGCGACATGGAGAACAACTCGCACTTCCAAGTATTGACCGTCTTGGAACCGTTTATTCCCAACAACAAGAGCATCGAGCGCAACTATTCCAACCTCTACGCGTTGTGGCGTGCGGAGAAGAATTCCAAGACCGGGGCCAGCAGCGAATCGTTGCTGTGGAATCTGTACCGCAGCGATGCCACCCCCGATACAAAAAAAAGCTCGATTTTCTTTGGTCTTTTCCAGTATCAATCCGGGCCGGATGGCAAGCAGTGGCGGATATTCAACCTCCCGGTTGGCGCATCCAAGGCGGTGGCCGCAAAGCCCCGGCCTGAATAAACTATGTTTCGAAGCATTGGCGAGTTGTTATTATTGGCATGGCGCACCCTGATGGCGCTGCCGCTCACGTGGCGGCAGCGGCAGAAGGTGTTCGAGCAGTTGTTTGAAATCGGCAACGCAAGTTTGCTGATGGCCTGCATTCTTTCCATCTTCATTGGTGGCGTGCTGGCGCTGCAAACGGGGCCGGTGCTGGCGGAGCGTGGGCTGTCCGGCCTGCTGGGCGGCATTGTGGGGCTCTCAGCCTGCAAAGAGCTGGCGCCCGTCATGATGTCCATTTTGATTGCGGGACGCATTGGGTCAGCCATGGCGGCGGAAATCGGCTCCATGCAGGTGTACCAGGAAATTGACGCATTGCGCACGATGAACATCAAGCCGGTGAGTTACCTGGTGCTGCCCCGGGTGGTCGCCATCTCCCTGGCGCTGCCCACGCTGGTAATTTTCGCGGTCATCACCTCCTGGCTGGGCGGCGCGCTGGTGTCGGTGGCCAACGAGAAAATTGATCTCACATTTTCGGCTTATTTCAACAACCTCAGCGAGGTGGTCAAGGTCAAGGACGTGCTCAACGGGTTGATCAAGAGCTTTGTGTTTGCAATGGTCATCGGCGTTGTGTCGTGCCAGCAGGGCTTGGCCACCATCGGCGGCCCGCGCGGCATCGGACGCTCGGTGACCAAGGCGGTGGTGAATTCCATCGTGCTGATCCTGATCCTGGATTATTTCCTCACCCGCGTTTTGCTGTACTTATAACCATGAGCGGCACGTCAACAGTCACCGGTGTGGGCCTGCAAGTGCGCGGGCTGCGCAAGAGTTTTGACGGCCAAGCCGTCCTGAAAGGGTTGAGCTTCGAGGTCAACCCGGGCGAGTGCTTTGTCATCATGGGGCCGAGCGGCAGCGGCAAAACCGTGTTGCTCAAGCATTTGATCGGTTTGGAGACGCCGGATGCCGGGGAAGTGCTCATTGGCGGGAAGCCCATCACCTCGCCGGAGGTCATGGAGCAGTACCGCATGGCGCTGGTCTTTCAATCCGGGGCATTGCTGAACTCCTTGACCGTGGGTGAAAACGTGGGCCTTTACCTGAGCGAGCACCGGCTGAAACCGCCCGCCGAAATCGCCCGCATTGTGGCCGCCAAACTGGAGGCGGTGGGGCTCAAGGGCGTCGAGGATAAAATGCCGAACGAACTCTCCGGCGGCATGAAAAAACGCGTGTCCATCGCGCGCGCGTTGGTGATTGAGCCGCAACTGATTTTCTATGATGAACCGACCAGCGAACTGGACCCGGTCATGTCGGTCACCATTGGCGAGGAGATTGCCCGGTTGAACCAGGAGACCGGCGCCACGTCGGTGGTGGTCTCGCATGATCGGGATCTGGCCTTTGGGATCGCCCACCGCATGGCGATTATCCTGGACGGAGAAATCCGGGCCGTGGGCACGCCGGAAGCCATTCGTAAAACCTCGGATGCCAGCGTGCTGGCCTTCCTGAACGCCAATTTTAAATTTACAAAACACTGAGATTCGCATGAAAAATTCACTGGAAACCCGTCTGGGCATTTTTGCCGCGCTGGCCGTCATCACGGCCGTGGTCATCCTGGAGGTCATTGGCAGCCTGAACTTCAAGGGCACCTACCGCCTCCACGCGCTGTTTCACAACGCGCACGAACTGAAATTGGGCGATACCGTGAAAATGGCCGGTGTCCCCATTGGCAAGGTGATGGACCTCAAGCTTACCAACAACCTGGTGCGCGTCACCATGCGGCTGAACAAGGACGTCACCGTGCTTACCTCGAGCCGAGCCGCCATTCGTTTTGCCGGGCTGATGGGGCAGAATTATGTGCAGGTCAATTTTGGCGACGGCGCCTCCACGCTGTTTGTGGATAAAGATTTCAAGGATGTTACCGCGTTGATCGCCAAACTCTCGGATGTCTCGAACCCGGTGTCCGCGTTCCTTTGGAGCAAACTAACGCCGGAAACCAAGCTGGTTTTGGCGGATGCGAGTGTTCCCGCGGACAAACAGCAAGCCATGTTAGCCAAGGAACTGAACAAAATTATTAAAGGCGACACCATCTTTGCCACCAACCGGTTTGCGGGGGTTAAGCTTTCCGCGGAAACCGCCGATCTGGTCGCCCAAAGCCTGCTGGATGAAGACCAGTTGCGGTGCAATCGTCTCCTGTTGGAGGATGCCTATCCGGCGTTGATCGTGAAGAATCAAAAAGGCGTTCCATTGGGTGATGATACCTATATCCAGACGGTTGAACAGCCCGATCTGAACGACATCATGACCAAGCTGGAGAGCGTGGCGACCGGCGTGGAAAACGTCACCAAAACCTTCAGCGGCGACAAACTGGACAACATGCTGGGGCCACTGACGGATTTGATCAAAACGCGCAAAGACGATATCTCGGCCTCCATCCTGAACCTGCGCACGAATCTGGAGAACATGTCGGTGGTGACCACCGACCTGAAGAATGGCCGCGGCACCGTGGGCAAGCTGCTCACCGAGGATACGCTATACATCAAGGGCTTGGCAACGGTCACCACCCTGGAGGCCACGGCGGCGGATGTGCGCGCGACCATCGCCAAAGCCCAGTCCATCATCACCAACGTCACCGAAATTGTCGCCCAAGCCAATGCCGGCCGCGGCACCGTCGGCATGTTGCTGACCGATAAAAAACTGTACACTGAGACCACGGATGCCATGGCGCAACTCAACGAGATTCTCCACAAGGTGAATCGCGGCGAGGGTTCCGTCGGCAAACTTATCAATGACGACAGCCTGATCCGAAATGCCAAGATGACCCTACAAAAACTCGACAAGGCCACGGAAGGTTTGGAGGATCAAGGCCCGCTCAGCGTCATGGGCATGATGGTGAACAATTTGTTCTGATGTGAGCGTTTGGCTGGTCATTACCAATCCGGCATAATTTCAGGTGGATTGCAGGCTTGGCAGCCAGCCATGATTCGCGGTACTTTGCTCTCATGATCAATATGCGCCACCGGATCGGTTACGCGGGAATTGCCGCGATGGTATTTCTCGCGCCAACCTTGTTGGCCGCGCCTGCTTGGCGTGTGGAAACCGTTGCCGGCAGTGGTCAGCCCGGCTATTCCGGGGACGGTGGGGTGGCCACCCAAGCCCAGTTAAACAACGCTTTCGGAGTGGTGCGCGGCCCGGACGGTTCTATCTACGTTTGCGATTTTAATAGCGGAGCCGTGCGCAAGGTGGATGCCCGGGGAATTATTACCACCGTTGCGGGGACCGGGCGACCCGGGTTTGGTGGTGACGGTGGACCAGCCATCCAGGCGCAACTCAATCAGCCGCATGAACTGCGTTTCGATACTGCTGGTGACCTTTATATTGCCGATACGGCCAGCCACCGGGTGCGCAAGGTTAATCTCAAGACCGGGATTATCACCACGGTGGCGGGAACCGGTATGGCGGGCTTTTCCGGTGATGGCGGGCCGGCGATCAAGGCTGCGCTCAAACTCCCCATCAGTATTCAACTGGATCGAGCAGGGAACATTTTCCTGTGTGACATTGGCAATCACCGTATTCGCCGTGTGGATACCAAAACCGGCATCATCACCACAGTCACGGGTAATGGCCAACGGACCGCGCCTTCCGACGGTGTACCTTTCAAGGATGCTCCCATTAATGGACCGCGCACGTTGGATTTTGACCCGGCCGGCAATTTGTGGCTGGCAACGCGCGAGGGCAACCAAGTCTGGAAACTGGACCTGGGCAAAGGGACCATCCATCTGGTGGCAGGCACGGGACAGAAAGGCTTCACCGGCAATGGCGGCTTGGCGCGGGCCGCAACCTTGAATGGTCCCAAAGGCATTGCGGTGGCGCCGGATGGTCAGCGCGTTTTCGTCGCGGATACCGAGAATCACTGTGTGCGTTATATTGACCTCGCTACCGGTAAAATCGAACCCGTTTGCGGTACGGGTGTGAAGGGGAGTGGGCCAGACGGTGACGCGTTGAATTGCAAGATCGCGCGTCCTCACGCTGTGTTTGTGGAAACCAACGGGAACATTCTTATCGGCGACACGGACTCCAATAAAGTCCGGCTTCTGCGTCCGGTGCGTTGAGCATCCTTCAGCAACGGTGTTAGGGTGAGGGGGGGGCGGAACTGCATGATGCTCCCGACGGTTTAGATTGCGCGGCTCAAATAGACGGCGTGGGGGATTTCGACAGCGGGGAAATTCCCGGAGCTGCATACCCCCTCACCTCTTTCCTCTCCCTCGGGGAGAGGAGGTCTATTCTGTGGCTGAGGGAGCTTACGCGAATCTGTGTTCAACTTGTTATCCCTGTCTGCTTGAATTAGAAAGGTGGATTTAATGGTTGAATATTCACTGTCTAATGGCGGGATTCTGCTGCGAGCCCCACATTCTCGGGCACGGCAATATTTCAAAGGATAGTTGGGCGTAAAACTTGTCACCCCGCTTCCGCAAGCCGCGCACGCGGTGCTTGCGTTTAGCAAAGACCTGTGTAAACTGTATCCCGTGTTGCGCAGTAATAACCTAACGGTCAGGCTGCCCGGCGGTTTCGCTGGGTGCCTGATTGCTTTCAATGGCTTTCATGGCATTACCGCAGCACAAGCTGTAGCAGTAGCACAAAGTCAAGTACGGGGGTATTAGCAAAGCCATAAGTCCTTGATTATTAGTTGAAGCCAGTTTAGCTCAGTTGGCAGAGCAGCTCACTTGTAATGAGCAGGTCGTCGGTTCAAATCCGACAACTGGCTCCAGTTTCCAGTTGTGCGGATGGAGTTTCCGCCGGCCAGCTTGGAGGTTGGCGGTGGCGCAAAGCAGATTTTATTTATGAAAACAATCAATTATCGTAATTGGGTTGCCTGCCTTTTGGTGGCTGGTTGTCTGAATGCCGCCGCCGGTCTGGCGCATTTATACTCCCCGCTTCATGACGGCGATATGTTCGCTTACGATGGGCCAAGTGGGCAAACCCAGACCACTGTCACCAGTAACCTGCTCAACACGGTGCCGGTGTTTACGGTTTCCAATACCGCCACTCCGACTGTCGCTGATTATTACTATTATAATGGCGATCAATTACTTTGGGCGGGTTACATCCAGGCTGGTTTCCGGTTTGTTCCCAGCACATCCTTGCTGTGGCTGGATGGCAGTAAAGTGGTGGGTGGCTCGTGGACCTCCGTAACCACCGTGGCGTCGTCCTCCGTTTCCATCTTCGAATCCTGGTACATGACGATCACAAATATCAGCACCAATGTGACGGTGAAGGCCGGCACGTTTGAGGATTGCATATTATTTACCGGGTTGGCCTCCTGTTATAATTATAATACCGCCCAATCCTTCAACCAATATTACGCGGCGGTATATGCTCCCGGGGTGGGGAAAATCCGCCAGGCGGTGATTAACCCCAGTGGCACGGTGACAGGCTGGCAAGACCTGGTGGGCGCGGTTGTGAACGGGCATACCGTCGGTACTGGCAGCAACGATGTGTTTAAACCGAGGTTGACGGTGACCACGCCGAAGACTGGTGCCCGGATTACGGGAACCAATGGCATCGTGCGCGTAATTGGCACGGCCAGCGACAACGTCGAGGTGGTTAAAATTAACCTACGAGTGAACAGTAACGATTGGACATCGGCAGTCTTTAGCACGAATAAATTCACGAATTGGTATGCCGACTTGAATATGCCCTCCGTGCCGTTGAGCACCAATGTCATTGATGTGTATGCGCAGGATGGCGCGAGCCCGACGAATAACACCTCCACCACGAATACATTCCGTATGATTTACGCGGTGACGAGCCCACTGACGCTGATCACCAACGGACTGGGCAGCATCACCCGAATCGGGTTCACCAGCAACCTTCTGGAAGTGGGGCGATCCTACAGTGTGCAGGCGGTGCCGGGGAAAGATTACGTTTTTAACGGGTGGACCGGGGGGTACGCCACCAATGCGGCCAAGCTGACCTTTGTCATGCAATCCAACCTTACCTTAACCGCCAATTTCGTGCCGAATCCGTTCACTCCCTTGAAAGGGGATTATGCGGGGTTGTTTGCCCCGACCAACCATTCGGTGGTCACCAATTCGGGATATTTCAGCCTCACACTGACGGATAAGGGCACCTTTACCGGGAAACTGACGGCGGGCGCGGTGGCGGCGCCGATTTCCGGCACCTTCATTGGGGCTGGCACGGCGGCGTTGTCCGTGCGGTTGGGAACCAGCACCGTGTCGCTGGCGTTGCAGTTGGATTATACCAACAAAACCATCCATGGCACGCTTCAGGGGGCGGGTTGGCTGGCGTTGCTGGAGGCACATAAGACAGCGGGAACCGGGCAAAACTTCGCCGGGAATTATACGTTGAAGCTGGAGGGGACAACCAATTCGGTCACCAGTCCGGCCGGTAACGGCGTGGCGGCATTAGCCGTGAGCCCGGCTGGGGTGGCGACCGTGAAAGGTACTTTGGCGGATGGCAGTCTGCTCAACCAGATCACCGTGGTGCTACCCGATGGCGGGATTCCGTTCTATAACTCGATTTACGCCGGACGCGGTTTTGCCATGGGTTGGCTGAGTTTGACCAGTAGCATGCCGCAAGCCGTTCATTGGGTTAAACCTGCCTTGGCGAAGGAAACATATTATGCCAACGGTTTCGATGAATGGCGGAACGCCGGGGTGGCTCGCTATGTCGCGCCGGCCACAAAGCAGGCAGTGGTTGGTTGGACTAATGGATTTTTCATCGCGGAGCAGGGGAATCTGAACGGGGCACTGACCAACCGCCTGGTTGTCAGCAATGCGGTCCTGAAAGCGGGGAGTGGTGGTCTGACCAACGTGGTTATCACCTTCACCCAAGACGGGCAATTCAGCGGCAGTTTCAAAACTCCGGGCGCTAAATCAGCAACTACGTTCAAGGGAGTATTGTGGCAGGCTGACCCGTTGAGCACGACCGGTGGTGGATGGTTTTTGGGGACGAACCAGGCGGGTTCGATCCAGATTCAGCCTTGATCAGTGGGCGATGTGTTACCACGTTTTCGCACGCGGGGTGCGCTTGAGCTGGGCCGCCTTTTCGAGGAATTGCACCTCGCGTGTCAGCTTCAAGAACGACTGATAACGTTCGCGCTCCAAACTGCCGTTCTCCACGGCGGCGAGTACGGCGCATAGCTTTTCCGTGGTATGCGAACAGTTGGTGAACCGGCAACCCGCGGCCAGCTCCTCCAGGTCAGGAAACGTTTCGTGAATGCCGTCGCCCGCCATCCAAAGATGGAATTCGCGCATGCCGGGAGTGTCAATCACCAGCCCACCCTGTGGTAGCACAATCAGTTCGCGCCAACTGGTGGTATGCCGTCCCTTGGAATCGTTCGCGCGCACCTCGGTGGTGGCCTGGACTTCGTCGCCGTACAGGCGGTTGATCAGGCTGCTTTTGCCCACGCCTGAACTGCCAATGAAAACTGCCGCCTCATGTGGGAGAATATGTTGGCGCAGGCTTTTCATTCCCTTGCCGGTATGGGCGCTGACGATGAGAATGGGGGTGTCACCCGCCACCTTTTGCGCCTCCGCCTGCCAGCCTGCCAGATCCGTCGCCAAGTCGGCTTTGTTGAGCACAATGACTGGCCGCAACCCGCCTTCCCGCACCATGAGCGTGAAACGCTCGATCCGGCGCGGGTTGAAACCGGTGTCCAGCGACTGCACGATGAAGGCCACATCCACGTTGGTTACCAGGACTTGTTCGTCCGTCTTGCGGCCGGATACTTTGCGGGAGAGCCGCGTTTTTCGGGGCAGCAGATGGTGGATGACGGCTTTCTCCTCCGCAGGCAGGGCGACAATGGCCACCCAATCGCCCACCTTGGGCAGTTCGGCGGGACTCTTGGCGTGATGCAGCACTTTTCCGGCGCATTGGGCGCGCAGGACGCCCGCCTCCGAGAAGACGACAAAGTGATGTTTATCCTCCACCACCACCCGGGCGGGCTGAAGGGATTTAGCTCGATAGGGAGAAAACGATTGTTCCAATTCCGGGGTCCAACCCAAGGAACTCAGCGTCAAATGCTCGAAAGGCATGTGTTTCTTGAACAAGTCAACATTGCATGGATGGTAACAGATTCAGCATCCTGACGTCGAGTGAAACTTGACGAACGGGCAGAAATGGGTATTAGTAGCAGTGTGAGGTATGGCTATGCAAATGGAACGATTTACCATAAAAGCACAGGAAGCCTTGGCTGCCGCCCGCCAACTGGCGCAGGAACGCAGCCATCAGGCGATTGATGGTGAGCATCTGCTACTGGCGTTGCTCGGCCAAGCCGATAGCCTGGTGCCGCAACTGCTCGGCAAATTGGGGGTAGCGCTGCCGCGTCTGCAAGCCGGGATTGAACAGGAACTCGCCCGCCGCGTGAAAGTGACCGGCACCAGTTCCAGCGATTTATTTCTCAGCCCCGAGTTGAAACAGGCGCTCGATACCGCAGAGACGCACGCCCGTAAATTGAAGGATGAATTCATCAGCGCCGAACATCTTCTCCTGGGCCTCTGCGAGGCGGCGGGCCACGTCTTGAAAAAACTCTTGTCGAGCCAGGGAGTGAAAGCCGCCGAGGTTCTGCGGGCCATGGCGGAATTGCGCGGTAACCAGCGGGTCACGGATCAGAATCCCGAGGGAAAATTTCAGACGCTGGAGAAGTACGGACGGGATCTGACCGCCCTTGCCCGAGCCGGGAAGGTGGACCCGGTGATTGGGCGGGATGACGAAATTCGCCGCGTGATGCAGGTGCTTACGCGCCGCACCAAGAATAACCCGGTGCTGATTGGCGAACCGGGCGTGGGCAAAACCGCGATTGTCGAGGGACTGGCCAGGCGAATTGTCAGCGGAGATGTTCCGGAATCCCTCAAGCACAAGCGGGTGATTGCCATGGACCTCAGCGCGATGATCGCCGGCGCAAAATTCCGGGGCGAATTCGAGGAGCGTCTCAAGGCGTTCATCAAGGAAGTGGTTGCCAGCGAGGGACGCGTCATTCTGTTCATTGATGAATTGCACACGCTGGTGGGCGCCGGAAAAGCCGAGGGATCGGCGGATGCCGCCAATATGTTGAAGCCGCAATTGGCGCGTGGTGAACTGCGCTGCATTGGGGCCACCACGCTGGACGAATACCGCAAGCACGTGGAGAAAGACCCGGCGCTGGAGCGCCGCTTCCAGCCGGTGCAGGTTGCCGAGCCCACGGTGGAGGCTACGATTGCCATCCTGCGCGGACTCAAGGAGCGGTATGAAGTTCACCACGGCATCCGCATTCAGGACGCGGCGCTCGTGGCGGCCGCCACGTTGTCGCACCGTTATATTGCCGACCGTTTTCTACCCGATAAGGCCGTGGATCTGATGGATGAGGCCGCCTCCCGTTTGCGCATGGAACTGGACTCCCTGCCCACGGAGCTGGATCAACTGGAACGGCAGATCGTCCAGTTGGAAATTGAGCAAACTGCCTTGAAGAAGGAAAAGGACGAGGCGTCGCGGGAGCGATTGAAAAAGCTGGAAAAGGATCTCGCCAACCTGCGTGAACAATCCCGGGCGCTCAAAGCGCAATGGGATACCGAAAAAGCCGCAATCAATGTGGTCAGCATTTTGAATGGCCAGATTGAAGAAGCCAAACTGCGCATGGAACAGGCCCAGCGCGGCGGGGATTTGAACAGTGCGGCCCAGCTTAAATACGGGCGGCTTCCCGAATTGCAGCAAAAACTGGCGGCTGCTCAAAAAACTCTGGATGAACGACCGCAAGGCAAACGCCTGTTGAACGAAGAGGTCACCGAAGAGGACATCGCCAAGGTGGTTTCGGTGTGGACGGGCATCCCGGTCAGCCGGATGCTGGAAGGGGAACGGGAAAAGCTGGTCAAAATGGAGGAGCGACTGGCACAACGCGTGGTGGGACAACGCGAGGCCATTACGGCGGTCTCCAATGCGGTGCGCCGCGCCCGGAGCGGTTTGCAGGATCCCAACCGGCCCATTGGTTCGTTCCTGTTTCTCGGTCCGACCGGGGTCGGTAAAACCGAACTGGCGCGCGCCCTGGCGGAATTCCTGTTTGACGATGAGCAATTCATGATCCGCATGGACATGAGCGAGTACATGGAGAAACATTCCGTGGCCCGATTGATTGGCGCGCCGCCGGGGTATGTCGGGTACGAAGAGGGCGGGCAACTGAGCGAATCCGTGCGCCGACATCCCTACGCCGTGGTGCTGTTTGATGAAATTGAAAAGGCGCATCACGACGTCTTTAACGTCCTCCTGCAAGTGCTGGATGACGGGCGGTTGACGGATGGGCAGGGACGGGTGGTGGATTTTAAAAATACCCTGATCATCATGACCAGCAACCTGGCTTCCCCGATCATTCAGCAATATTATTTGGATGGCAAAGTCTCGCGGTCGGATCGTTTGGAAATGGAGGCTCGGGTACAGGCCGAACTCAAGCGCCAGTTTCGCCCTGAATTTCTGAACCGGGTGGATGACTCAATCATCTTTGGGGCGTTGGATGAAGATCAGTTGACGCAAATCGTGGACCTGCAACTACGCCGGGTGGAAACCCGTCTGGCGGAACGTCAGTTGTTTTTGGAAGCAGATAAATCGGCGCGCCAATTTCTTGCCCGGGAAGGCTATGATCCGCAATTTGGCGCCCGCCCGCTTAAGCGCGCCATTCAGCAGTGGCTACTGGACCCGCTGGCGCTCCGACTTCTGCAAGGCGAATTCAAACCGGGCGATAGAATCAAGGTTTCAGCCAAAGGTGAAGCATTGGTGATGGGGAAAAAATAACGGGTTTGGCGTGCCTTTTGCCAAATATATTTGCCGCCATGGTGGCCCGCGGATACTCCCGTAGAATTCGCAGCAGGCGGTGGATGGACCCTGAATTGGAAAAAAAATACCGCGCCCGGTTTATTGGGCGCGGCAGATAAGAATTGTAAACCAGGCTGGATTACACTTCTGGATTAAACGGAAATCCTAAGACAATGGACCATGACTTGAGGTATTCCGCCTGTTTAACCTTGTTCATCTTGCGTAGTTTCCGGCGGCGCATCAGGCCCCAGAATTCCGAGACGAACACGGGTTCCTGGTTGGCGGACAGCTTGCGCTTGTCGTCCTTGTCCACCTTGATGCGGCTGGTCAACTCTGGCCGGCGGCGCAGGGCGGTCAGTTTCAGCAACTGAACCATGGCCACACTGGGCTCGGCTTTGCCATTGACGATTTGGTTGACATGCGAGGAGGTGATGTACAACTGGCGGGCGGTTTCAGACTGGTTCCAGCCCATCAACTTCATCACATCCACGAATTCCGCGGATAACGCACTCATTTTGTTTGCCATATATATTATCTAGGTTGCCGCGCCAAACACTATTGGCGCCTACTGTTAGTAACTTAATTGCGAACCCTCCGCAATGCAAATGGATTTTTTAGAAAATATTTACCGGTCGCCGATGCGGTGCGTTCTTTGGCGGTGCCTGCAGCCGTGCCCGGGCAAGGGATCCAGGGTTGATTCATCTGCGAAACGATAAGAAAAGCCCCGTGAGGCTGGAATTAG
>JBAXGN010000173.1 GCA_037139415.1 Verrucomicrobiota bacterium
TTCTTATCCTCTCAGCTATCTTTGACCACTTACACGAAAATATCTAAACCTCCGACAAGGTCTTGTCCAAGCCGGACAAGGTCTTGTCCAGACCGGATATCAACATGACTACTCCCGCTCTACGGCTGCGCGGTTACACGATAGCCGAAGTCTCCGGCGGCGGTTTCAAAGGCCAGTTCGCCTTTGGCGCTGGTAAAGGTGATTGGCCGCAGGGTTTTGCCGGTGGCGTCCACGGCTTCCACGCGGCTGATGGTGACGGCGCGGCCAAACAGGAGCGCGGGTCGCAGGCTGAATTTGAAGGGCGCGGCGGCGTTCAAGGGCACGAGTTGCGCGGTGTTGCCCTGCGCCTGGCAACGGAAGGCCCCGGCGGTTTTGGCGAAGCCGAAGTCGGTCGCGGTTTTGTTGCTCTCGTTCAGGGCCAGGAGGCCTTCGACGGATTCGAGCTTCTCCAGGCGCACGTTGGTGATGTTGGTCTTGCTGCCTTCAAAGATCAGGTTGCCGATGCGGTAGCGTTTGTTGCCATCTTCATCGCCCAGCATGCGCGACCGGCGTTTTCCGGCGGCAGAATCATACAGCCCCACGAGCGCCGCGTAGGTGCCGGCGGGGAATTCCGGCGGAATGGTGAGGGTCCAACTCTCGCCCGTGGTGGCGCGGCCCGCCCATTTGGAGGTGGGGATGGCCGGCTTGCCGCCGCCACTGACTACGTATTCCGCGCGCCGTCCGGGCCGGGGCGTGGTGAAGTTGTACATGACGCTGAAATCCTTTTCCATGGGCTGCTTGATTTCCCAATTGGCGACGAAGCGGAATTTGCGGTCGCCCAGGTACTCGACCCGTTCCGCGCCGGGCAGCACCGCGAGCGGGGCATCGGGATGGAAGCCGCGCCCGTTGACGTACAGGCCCTGCCGGCCGCGCGACCATTCCACGACCGCGCCTTGCAGGCGTTCCAGGGCGGCCTCGCCGCCGGCGTGCTTCACGTGGAACCCGTATCGGGGCAGCACATGGCCCGCCACGGACCAATCCGCCTGGCCCCGGTTCACGTGCGCCACGGCGCCGGATTGCCAGCGCACGATCTGGCGGTGCAGGTCGTCCCCGGCGAATTTCACGCTGGTGATTTCATCGGCGGCCACCCGCTCGATGAATTCCTGCGCCAGCCAGTATTTGCGCACGGCGCCGCGCACGCCGGAGCCCAGGTCCACCATGAGGGCGTGGCCGGAAAGGACTTCCGCGCTGAGGTAATCATCGCTGTCAATGCCGTGCAGGAAGCGGGAGTGATCGCCCTGGTAACGGCTTGAATAGCCGACGCCATGCAGGCTGAAGCGGGTGTGGTTGACGGCGTCGAACCAGGGGACGCGTTCCCAATCCGAACCGGTGGCGACGTTGTGGAAGGGCTTGGATTTGGTGCTCAGCTCAAGCCATTGGCAATCCGCGCCGTCCAGGTAGCCGATGAGGTGGTCGCTGCCCGCCTCGGAGGTGGTGGGCGCGTGGTTGCCGAAGGTCTCGCGGATGGTGGCAAAGGCTTCGCCCCAGCATTGGCGGGTCTCGGAGCGCGAATGGAATTGCCCCTGGCGATCGTAGTAATCGAAGCTGTTCGCCGAGGTGAAGACGTCCACGAAGTTGGCGGTGGGTTGCAGGCCGGACTGGATGAGCGCGAGGTTGCGCTTCACGAACGGCAGGATGTGATCAGGGCGGAACTGGTAGCTCTGGGCTTCCACGCCTTCATTGAGCCAGGCTTTGCGCGGGCGGCCTTGCTCGGTGAAGGTGATGTGGTCGTAGCTGAAGCCGGTGGCGTCCGGATAGAAATCAATATAGTTGTCATGCAGGCCCCAGCGGATGCCGCGCGCATCGCAGGTGCGGCCGAGTTCCTGCATGTCGGCCAGGGTGCCCAGCGAGGGCAGGGGCGGGTAGATGTCGGGCAGGCGGTAATCGTAGCCCCAGCGTTGCCAGACGTGCATGATCAGCAGCGCGTTGGTGACGCCGTATTGATACGCCTCCTGCATGCGCGCCGCGTCGTCCGCGTATTTGCCGCCCCAGTAATCATAGACCAAGCGCCCGGCCTTCGCGGCCACGCCATCGGCGGGCTTTTTGTCAAAGAGCGGGCGATACTTCGCGGCGCAATCGAACATGCCCCGCGTGCCGGGCACGAGGGTGAACGTCGTGCCGGGATGGGTGTGGATGGAGTAATGGCGGGTGGCGGGATCCACTTGGAAGTTTTCCGGAAAGACCTCGCTGGCCATCAGGAGCGAGAGGCCGTTTTCAAAGTCCATGCCCACGTGGCTGGTGGCCAGGTTGTGCCCGCCGCCGCTCGCCTTGAAGGCGTTGGGATTCGCAATGCAATAGCCGTGCCCGTAATAAACCTTGGCGGCCTTTTGATCGGCGTTGGCGAAAGCGAGATCGGTGATCCGCTCCGGCGAACTGATCTTGATGCGCAGACCGGCGCCTTCGCGCCAGATGTCCGCGTACAGCGGGAACCGTTTGTTCGCCATCACCAGTTGATGCTCGACGCGCCATTGGCTGCCGGCATCTTTGGCTTCAACCTTTTCCACCACCACGCCCGAGGGCCACGCGCCCACCCGCTGGCTCATGATGAACAGTTGCAGACCGTCATAGACTACCGCTTTGCCATGATCAGCAAACGCCACCGCGCCATCCGCCAGGCCGTTCGGTCCCAGCGCCACGGCCGCTCGCGCGCCGCCGTCCAACTCGAACACGCGCACCGCGCGATCCGCCGACTTGCCCGCCAGCGCCGCGCGCCGGACGTTCTCCACGAGGGATTGCTTTTCCGCTTCCGTCAGCAGCTTCGGCGGCGCTCCGGCCACGATCGTGGGATCACCCCAATACGAGGAATCGCAGGTGGTGTTCTTTTTCGGTCCGGGATGGCTTTCCAGCCGGAGCGTGATTTCCTGCCCGGCGAACTTGCCCAGGTCCACCTCGCCCGGCTGCCAGACTTTCGCGGTGGTATGATGCTCAAACAACATTTGCCGGTTGACCCAGACGCGGAACGTGACGCCATCGCTGACCGGCTCCTTGGGGGCACTGTCGCGAATGGCATTGTAAAACATCAGCTTGAGCGCGGCAGCGGCGGGCAGTTGCAGCCGGTATTCCGCAAATACCGTACCTGCGCCGCCACGATAGGGCGGGTGCATGTTCAAGGCGGAGCGGGTTTCCCCGCGCGTCATCGGTGCCCGACCGAAATTGGCGGCGGACTTCGGATCGGTGCCCTGCCAGCCTACGGGCATTTGGACTTCCGGCTTGTCGAAGTAATTCCAGATCACCTGGTGGGTCTTCACCGATGTAAGCGGTAAAGCCCCGACGGCGGGCACCGGGACGGCAACTGGAGCAGCGCTTGCAGCGGCTTCCGGAAAGTCGCACTCAAAGATTTGCACGGCATGCGCGGTAATGGATGTGCCGCCCTGATTGAACTGCGCATAGACATGCGCCGGGTAATGGGCAGAGTAAGTGTCCTTGCCCATGACGAATTGGAAGCGGGCATCCGCTTTGCCGCGCGCGGGGATCGTCACGGTCTGCGCGGCATTGCCTATGGGCTGGCAACCGTCAACCAGCTCTTTCAATTCAACCTTCACGGACAGCGCCTGATCGCCCGTGTTGTTCAGGCTGACCTGCACGCTCTGTGGGGCTTGACGGTTCGTCACCGTTTCAATGGGCGCAATGACCAGCGTCAGCGGCCCCTCGGTCACCTTATGTCCATGAAAGGCATAAACCGTCCCCGCCATCGCCCAGCAGACGAGCGCCAAACCAAAACGAATCAAGATGTTCATCCGCAAAGTGTGACAACCTATGCAACGTTTGTCACGCACTCCGCATTCCGTATTTGAATCACCGGGTTTGAAACACCTCCTCCGAATCTTGCCGCGCCGACTGCCGGGAATGCTCCTCATACGCTTTGGGGTGGGTGCCCACCGGGTTGCGCCCCAGCACGAACACGGTGCGCCCGGCGGCGAACGGCAATGGTCAGGCCCAATCCCTGGGGCGGGCCGAAGCGACGCCCGCTTGCAAGTGGAGCACATGGGTAATGCAAACGGGCATTTCCCGGGGATGATGGGTCACAAACAGCAGGTGCGTGCCGGTTTGGGCCACCACGCGATCCACCGCCGCCAGGATGGTGTGGCGATGCCGGCCATCCAGGCCCTGGCATGGTTCATCGAGGATTAATAGCGGCGGGTGCTTCACCATGGCGCGGGCGATCAGCACCAGGCGCTGATGACCAACGGCCAAGTCGCCCAATGTCCGGTGGGCCATCGCCGCCAGGCCGAATTCCGCCAGCCAATCCATGGCTGCCGATTTTTGCCGGCGCGTGCACGGCTGAAACAACCCCAGCGTGCCGAAGAACCCCGAGCAGACCACCTCGAGGCAGGACCATTCCAGCGGGTAATGCTGATGCAGCTCCGGAGAGACAAAGCCGATCTGCTGGCGCAGCCGCCAGAGGATCTGGGTGGTCGTCAGCGGTTGGTCAAAGAGGCAGAGGTCCAGCGCGTACACCTGGGGATGATCCCCCTGGATGAGGTTCAGCAGCGTGGTCTTGCCGGAGCCATTGGGGCCCAGGATGGCCCAGTTCTCCCCGGCGGAGACGGTCCAATGAATGTTTTTCAAAATGCGCCGGCGCCCGACGCCAATGTTCACCTCGCGCATCCGCACCAGCGTCTTATACCGGGGCAGTGAGGGACCGGCCGGGCGAACCGTCCGCTGATGTCCCGATACCGATTCGCCGGCAAAAGCATCCTTGGGCAATTTGCGCAACACTTCCGCTTTGGTGCCTTGGGCGATGATTTGATGGTCGCGCGTCACCAGCAGATGGGTGACGAAAGGCGGGAGTTCATCCAAGCGATGCGCAATGAAAAGCATGGGCAGTCCCGCTGTCGCCAAAGCCTGCAGCAGCTTGCGCAGGCGCGACCGGGACCGGATATCCAGCCCGGCGTAGGGATCATCCAAAATCAGCAGTTGTGGCGCGCGCAACAGGGTGTGGACCAGCAGCACTTTGCGCTGTTCCCCGTTGGAGAGGTGCAGCACTTTGCGCCGCAGCAGATCGGTGATGCCCAACGCCTCGGTCAACCGGCGGCGTTGCCGGACAAAGTTGGCGGGCGAAGAGCGCCGGGCGCCGACTTCAAAGGGATTGATGTCCTCCACCCATTCCTGGCTCAAATACTGGGCGACGATATTTTTCCCCTCCTCGATGCCGCTGTACCAGCGGGATTGGTAATAGGTGCTCTCGCGGCAGATCAGCTCGCGCTGGGTCTGGGCGGAGATGCAGCCCACCGCATCCTGAAGGTCTTGCGCGGAACCATCCGAACCATAAAAGTGACCATGAATCTCACCGGTGATCGGACGCTGCCGGCCCAGGATCGCTTGAACCAGCAGCGCCTTGCCGGAACCGTTGGGCCCCAGAATCGCCCATTGCTCATCGCGATGCATGGTCCAGTTGGTGCGCATGAATACCGGGCATTCCTCAACCTGCAAGGTGGCCTGATCAAACACGACCAGCGGGGCATGATCGCAGGCGCGGGTGTGGTTCCTGTCTGGACGTTTCAAAAGGTGGGGCGGGTTGAAGCTTCAACGATCCTGCAACACCACCGCCGGATCCTGCCGGGCTGCCAGCAGGGCCGGCAACCAACTGGCCATCACCGCCAGCAGCGGCGCCACCACCAGCGCGGCGAGAAATAACTGCGGGGTCATCAATGCGCTCCATAATTCCGGCGTAGGACGCTCCTGCCAATAGGCACCCGCCACCAACCCCAATCCGGCGCCCGCCACGGCGCCGACGAGTCCCGACAGCACAGCTTTGCCGATGAAGATGCCCAGGATTTGCCATGACTGCACGCCGATGGCGCGCAATACGCCGATTTCCGGACGGCGATCCCGCACGTTGGCGATGGTCAACAGGGCAATCCATAACCCCGCTGCCACCAAGGCGGTGGGCACCAGGATGGCGGCAAACGATTCCCGTTGCGCCCGCAGCGCGGCACGGTTGGCCTGCTCATGTTGCAGTGTCAGCGCGGCTTGTTCTCCGGCCCGGTTGCGTGCCTCCGCCCGCGCCAGCGCCTGCGATGCAAATTCCACGACCTTGGTATCCGGCAATAAGTTGGTGATCTCCGCCCGGATTTTTGCCAGGCGATCTGCCGAGCAATTGCATTCCAAAGCCAGGATGGCATTGATGCGCCCCGGGCATTGCAATAACTCCTGCGCCTCGTTCAAGTTGATCCACAGCGTGATGTCATCGGCGTTCCCTTTTTCCTCCAGCAATTTGCTTACCGTAAATGGGCGCCCCATGAAGGTGATTGTTTGCCCCACCGCAAGTCCCAGGCTTTGATGCAGCTCATACCCGGCCACCAGATGTCCCGGCGGCACGGCTTCCAGCAACGGCTTCTGTTTGGCGGATTGAATGAATACCTCGCCTTTGACTCCCATGAGCACCACTTTGCGCTGACGCTCCGGCCACTTCACTTTTCGCGTCAGGGTCGGCAGCACATGATTGATGGTGGCGACGCGGCTCTTGGCGAGTTTGTCCGCGTACGCCTCCGGCAGGAGTTGCGAGGTTTTATCCTCGTCATACAGGTCTTGCAAACTTTGTTCCTTCGGCAGAATCAGGATATTAAAACCCAGCTTGAGCGTGATTTTCCGGTAATCATCCTCCAACTTGTCCAGCATGGCTTCGGTTTCCACCTGTTTGGCGGCGAGGATTTTTTCGGTGGTCAGATCGTGTTTGCGAAGCAAAGTCAATTCCGCGACCAGGCAGCCCACGGCGGCGGCGATCCCCAGCACGCCCAGAAAAAAATTCAGTTTACGGAAGCACAGTTCGCGCAGGATCAGGCGGATCATGTTCATAATGGCTACTTTCGCATGAAATACCAGGAGGCGGCGATTACCAATACCAGGCCAGCCAGCAACGAATAGATCACACTGTGATACAGTGAACCCGCCCCTTGCGCGTCTTGGGCGGCGTTGAGATTAGTCGTGGTCGGTATTGTTGTGGTTGGGCGATTGGTTGGCATCAGCGACGCGAGGGAAATCAATCCCGGAGGCGGACCGTCACTCAGGCGTTTGCCCTCCAGCAGGCCTTCCCAATCCACCGCCAGCAGCAAATCAAAACCGGGATTTTGCTCCTTGACCTCGCAGGAACAAGCGCCGAGGAGGTAACTGGTCGCGGAACGCACCACGTCCAGGCTGATTTGGGATGCCGGAATCGCCGCCAAAGCGCGCCCGCGCCCAAACACCGGGAGGATTACGGGCTCTTTCCTCGCGCTGAGTTCCGGATCGGGATTCTGCAAAATGGAACTGAATATGGACTCAGGCACCGATTCCCGAGGAACGCGCAACACCGGAAAGGACAAGGTCATTTTGACCGTATTGCTCTCGTCGCCGGAGGGATCGGCGGGGAATTCGACTCTGCCGGGCGTTTGTTCGAGCAAGCCACCCAATTTCTTGCCAAGCGCATCATCGTTCGCGCGATTTCCTGATTCGAGCAACAGCCACACGAGCGCGTCTCCCTTTCCGAGCCGAGTGGCCAGTTCGCGTCGCACGGGCGACTCCGCCAGGAGTAGAATGTTTTGTGCGGTTAGCGGTCCCACCCAGGCGCTGGGAATTTCCAGGGAATTGATGGGGTACCGCACCACCACCCAAGGCAGCGGGGCATTGGTCTGTTTCTCCCAAAGCTGGGTGAGTGCTTCACGCGGGCTGGCCGCCAAGTCCGCCACGGTCACGGTGTAATTCGCTAACCCGCTGCCCTCGACGCTGGCATCCTGCAAGGCGTGCACCAGGGTTTGCTCATTGGTCTTGAGCGGACCGCGATGGAAAACAATCACCTCGTATAGCGAAGGAGTCCAGCGTTCCAGCGCGTAGCGGAACACAGGTGTCGAACAAGCGGGCAACCAAGGCGCGCCCATCAGCAACAGGACCGCCAACAGCCATCTGCCAGCCATCTGATTTATATACCGAACGTTCACCCCGTCATTTATAGCAGGGTTTTTACGATTGGCCAGCTTCAGAATCGCTCATTTCATCGTGCCATCTTATCGGGCGAGGAACTTCTGAATAATGGGCAGCGTTTCTTCGCCGGCATCTTCGAGCAGGAGGTGGCCAGCATTGGGGAAACGGTGGACTTGCGCGTTTGGGAGGAGTTGTTCCCAGGTCGCCAGAAAGTGGCGGTTGAAGACAAAATCTTTCATGCCCCACAGAATCAGGGTGGGGGTCTTTTGAAAGCCGGTGAGTTTCTTCTGGACGTCGCTCACGAGGTCGTAGCTGGCGTCGCCGGGCCGGAGCGGGATGTCCTGGACAAAGCGTAGGTGGCCGAGACGGTTTTCGGCGGTGTCGCACGGGCTGAGGTAGGCATCGCGGACGCGCCGGGGGAGGGAACGGGTGCAGCCCCAGCGGGTCACCAGGCGCACAAAGAGGCCGGTGCGCCGGATGAGGAAATCATCCATGGGCGTATTGCGGCAGAGCCAGAGCGAGGGCGGCAGTTTGGCGGTTGCGGGCAGGTGAAAGGCGGCGGTATTCAAGAGTACCAATTTACCGATGCGTTCGGGGAAACGTGCCGCGTAGGTCATGCCGATCATCCCGCCCCAATCGTGCATGACGAGGGTGATGCGACCGGAAATATTCAAGTGATTGATGAGCGCTTCGAGGTCTTTGGCGCGGCGATCCAGGGAGTATTCGTAACGGTGATCGCCCGGCTTATCCGAAAAGCCGCAGCCGATGTGGTCCGGGACGATGACGCGGTGCTGGGCGCGCAAGCCGAGGATGAGATTGCGGTAGTAAAAGGACCACGTAGGGTTGCCGTGGAGCATGATGACGGGGTCGCCCCGCCCCTCGTCGAGGTAATGGAGCGCGAGGCCGTCGAGGTTCAGGTACGAGCCGACAAAAGGATAAAGATCTTTGCGAAAGTGTGCCATAATTGTTACCAAAGCAGCCCCAGCATCAAGCAATTCAAGCCGCTGCCAATCCCCAGGAACGCGGTGCGCTCGCCGGGGTGGAGGACGCGGCGTTCCTCGGCAATTGCGGCGGTGGTGGGCAGCGCCGCCGTGCCCATGTTGCCCAGAAATCGGAAGGTGGTGTAATCTTTTTCGCGGGGCAGTCCCAGCGCCTTCAAGATGGCGTCCTGATGGCCGTGCCCGACCTGGTGGCAGATGACGCGGTCCACGTCCCCCGAAGTCCACTGCATTTCATGGAGAAAGTTATCCCAGGTGCGCTGGCCGAGTTGGACGCCATATTTGAGGACGGCGACGGAATCGGTGCGCATGAATTGTTCCTGGTGGTCGCCACCGGCGGGTTGCAAGCCCCAACGGCAGAGGCGATGGTGTTCGGGTGCGACTTCGGAGGTTGCGCCGAGCAGGCGATGGCCGGGAAGTCCCGGAAAGGAACCATCGGTCAGCAGCATGGCGACCGCGCCGGAGCCACCGGTGAAGGTGGCGAGCGCCTGAGCGAATTCATCCATGCCACCGCCGTGCAGGAGCCGCGCGAGGACGAGTTCATTGATCTCGCGGGCACTCTCGCAAGAGACAACGAGCCCGGCGCGGATTTGCCCGAGTTCAATCCGGTTCGCCACTTCGATCATGCCGTTGAGCACGCCGAGGCAGGCGTTGCTGAGATCGTACACCCAGGCGGCACCGCGCACGCCGAGGCCGTCCGCAACGGCGCAGGCGGTTGCGGGCTCGAAGTTCTCGCGGCAAACGCCGGCATAGACAACCACCCCGAGGTCGGCGGGGGAGACCGAAGTCTTGAGCAGCGCCTTGCGGGCGGCGGCGAGTGCCCCGGCGGAGAGAGCGGAACCCGGTTGCCACCAGCGGCGCTCGCGGATGCCGGTCCAGGCTTCCAATTGCCCGGGCTGCAAATTCAGGCGGGCATAGACGGGCGCGAGACGGTCCTCCAGTTCGGCGGATGAAACAACCACCGGCCCCAGTTCGTAGCCAAGGGCGGTGAGATAAACGCGTTTATAGTTCACAGGCATAGCCGTCCATCAACCGGGGTTGCCCGTGCCCGGCCGGGCGCGGAGGGTGAACTCTTTCATGCCGTAAATGACGCGGCCATCCACGGAGAGGAAACCGTCGGCCTTGAGTGAGCGTTCAGCGTCGTTCACTTCCGTGATGACGGCCTCAATAGTCACGAGGTTGTCCGGGGGGATGATTTGCCCGCGATAAATCCATTCATGTCTGGCCCCGACGGCCACCGTTTCCCAACGCCCGCCGGGAAGGTCGCCCCAACGTTGCACAGCGGCGAACTTCAGGAGTTGCAGAAAGGACTCCAGACCGAGCGAACCGGGTACGACCGGGTCTTGGAAGAAGTGCGCTTTGAAAAACCATTCCTCGGGATTCACCTTTTTGATGCCGCGAAGGAATCCCAACTGTTTTGGACCGCCATCCGGGATATACGACTCGATCTCATCCACCATGCGAAGCTGGATGCCGGGATACGGCGGCTGCGCCGGGTAGGGCAGGGTCTGGCGGCGGGCCAATTCGTCCGGACTCGGGACGTAGCGCTGCGCATTGTGAATCCCTTCCTGATGCGCGAGGGCCGCCTGCGGGAAAAAGCCGAAATAGGTGTCGCCCTGGTACACGGGGAGGCCGCCCGCGCGGACTTCAAAGTCAAACCATTGGATGATCATGCCCGCCGAACTGGATACGCGGGTGAGCTTGACGCGGGTGGTGAGCGTGCCGATACCGGGGAAGACCGGCGCGTGCTGAATTCCCGTGCCGCCGAGGTTGCGGAAGGAGAGGTCCACGTCGCTGGTGAGCGCCGAGCCGACATACGCGGCGAGCCAGCCGCAGGGTTGCAGCGCAATTTCGAGGAGCACGGCGAAAGGCATGTCGCCCTGGCGATTTTCCGCGAAGTACCAGGCGTCCGATGGAACATCGTACTCCGCTACGGCAATCCCGCCGGGCACCATCTTGAACGGCTCGCCTTGAACTTCGGTGATGCGATCCAGAAATTGGTAGGGCGGCCCCGGCAGGCGGGCGATGCGGCGGCGTTCGTCAAAAATTTCATACGGCGCGCCGAAGGCCACGGATGGTTTGCCAACCGCGAACGCCAGGATGCGGTCGGCATCGTATAGCGCGCGTTGCCGACGCGGCAAGGTCGCTCCCCCCCAGGTTTGCTTCAGGACTTCGAGCGTCACGCCCGCGTAGCGCAGGCTCATGTTGGTGATTTCGACAATCGGCTTGCCGTCGGCGTACATCAGCGCGTCGGCAATGACATACGGTTCGGGGCGGTAGCCGATTTCCTTGACGGAAACTTCATAGGTCACCACGCGGGTCGTCTCCAAAACCTGGCCGCGGCACTTCAGTTGGCTGACCACTCCCGGCACTGGTTCGAGGGCAAGCCCCGCCGCGTCAGCCACCCAACCCAGGCGAAGCAAATATACCCGCAACGTGTGGAGGCAACACTCGAACATCAAGGTGCCGGGCATCACGCGGTCATCCACGAAATGGCACGTCAGGAACCAATCCTTTGGCTGGATGTCCGCCTCGCCGCGAATGAGGCCCAACCCGAAGCGACCGCCACACGGATCGAGCAGCGGGACGCGATGCACCAATTGCATCAAGCCGGTGGGCAGCGTCACGGGGTGTTGCAGCGGCAGTCCGGCGAATTGTGGGCCGAAGCATCCGGCGAGATCGCCCGCGCGGAGCGCATCCAACTGCGCCGCAGAATAGCTTTCGATGCCGAGGGGAACAAACTCATGCCAATCCGTTGCGCGCTTGCCGGGCATCGCCTGAAGATCCATGGCCGTGCGCACAATGCCGCGCCCGCCGGCGAGTTCCGCCGCTGAAAAGAAGCCCGCGCAACCGTCCGTCATCGTCAACAGCGGTTCGCCATTGACTGTCGCTTCAAAATTAAAACGGAACAGCCAGGTGCTGGCCTGGCGGAAGAAACGCTCGATGCGGATGTCGTAATGAATCACCGCGCCCGGCCCCGGCAACGGGCGGTGGAAACAGACGCGGGCGTCCAGCAGCCGGTACACTGCGAGGCCGCGCGTCTCAAAATCAATGCCGAGATAGCCCGATAAGAATAGATCGGCCTGCCCCGCTTCCACGGCAATGCACGTGGGGATGCGCCCGCAATCGAGATACCAGGCGCCGGGCAGAATGTCATGTTCGGTGATCACACGTCCGTGCGTCATGGAGCGGGCTTCGCCATGGATTTCCAGAATGCGGTCCACCAGCATCAGCGGTTCGTCCGGCAGCCGCACCCGTGAGGGGAAAGCGTCCACCGGGGCGAACTCCGCGCCGAGCACCTTGGCTACCGTGCCGCGCGCGAACTCAAGGCAGGCCGCGCGGTCAAGTGCCACTGGCGGCGCGATCGCTTGGGCGGGTGGCGGGACGGATGCTTTGAGGGGAAGCGCACTGTTTTGGACCGGATTTCCCGCCGCCAGCGCCGCAATGACGCTGAGTTGCGTGTGAACACTTTGAGAGAGGGTGTCAAAGACCGCCTTGGAAAAGTCCAGGTACACCTCGTGGGCCTGGAGGGTGGCGGTCTGGGCGTCCGTCATTGTTTTCAGCAACTCTACTTCAAACGGATCAGGTGCATCTGCCGCGTGGGTGAGCGCCATGGCCGGCACCGGCGCGGGATTCGCGGCGAGCGATTCCGAAACGGTGATCTTGGCGGCGGGTACATTGGCGGGCGCGATGAATTTTAGCGGTGCGCCGGTAATTGCGATGCGCACGCATCGGGCATTCTTGTCCGGCAGAGTCACGAATCGTTCTTCCCAGCCCGCGCCGCCGTACAGCGGCTGCAAATCCACTGCCGCGCCGTGGGCAAATACGTTAGCCAACGTTCTCAGCACACCCAGCAAAGCGTCCGAGGGGGAAGCGCAAAGCGAACGGGCAACATGCGGACGACCATCGAGGATTTGACTGATCATCCGGCTGCAAGAGTTTCCCGGCCCCATCTCCAGAAATATGCGGATGCCGGAGTCGTAGGCGGCCTCGATCACGCGCGGAAAATCAATCGTGCCGCGCCCTTGCGCCACGATGGCATCGGCGGCCGTCTCGCGATCAGGAACATAGGCGCGCCCCCAACCGCCGCTGAAAAAGCGCATTCCGACAGGCGCACGGGTGTCGAACAAATGCAGATTCCGGTACGCCTGCTCCACAGGGTGCAATAACTCGCAGTGAACAGTGCTCACGCCTTCAAACGGGAACCAATGGCAGCCGAGTTTTTTCACCAGGAGATCCAGCTCGGCGGCATCCCCGCCGATCACGCATTCCTTCGGCGTGTTCACGATCAAAATATAAAGGTGCGCGCGTCCCGCCATCGCCGCGCGGACGTCTTCCGCCGAACGATCCACGAGGCCGGCTTTCCATTCCACGGCTTGGGAATCCGGCACCCGCCAGACTTGGCGCAAAACATTGGTCGTGCCGGTCAGATCGTGGCGGAACAGGCTGGAACGGGTGACGCGCTGAAGCATTTCGTCGCGGTTCTGCCAGGCGCGCAGGGCAAACAACGCCGTGGATTCGCCAAGGCTGTAACCGATGGCGGCCTCCGGCTTTAGCCCGAAGGAAATCGCCAGGTCGCTGACCAGGGTGCCGAGCGCCACCTGGCCGCAAATTAATTCGCAGTGCTCCATCGTGCTGGCGCGGTCGGTGTTCGCGTTCCAAAAACGATCCGCAAACATCTGGCTGGCGAGAAATTGGTTCTGACCGTCTTGGGCGCGAAGAATCTCCGGCCAATGCAGGGCCAGCTCGCGGCCCATTTCGGCGAAATGACTGCCGCTGCCGGGAAAGACAAACGCGATGCCTCCCGAAACCCGCGCTGTCGGGGGGTAATAAAAAATTCGGTCGCGGTCCTGGCCAGGCTCACGCTCGGCAGAGGTGCTCTGGCGCGTTTCGTTAACGACCTCCTGGGCGGCAGCGATCAACCGCAGTAATTGCGCGGCATCCTGAGCCACCAGCGCGAGGCGATGCGGCTGGGGGATGCTGGGGGATTGCCCGACCCACCATTGGCGGGCGAGGAATTCGAGAGAATTGGTGGCGGGTGCGGCGGCGTACTCCCGTAGCTTGGCCAAAGATTTGCTCAGCTCTGCCGGCGTTTCTCCCTGAAGGGTGAACAATGCTTCAGAATATGCGCCCAGCGGACGTTGCCGCCCAGCGATGGATCGCTCCGAGGTATGCGTTTCGACCGCTTCCAACACCATGTGCATGCAATTGCCGTCAATGCTCAAGGATGTGACGCCCGCGCGGCGCGGGCCGGCGGCGCGGTTTCGCACCCAATATTGGGGCAGGGTGGGGATGGACACATGGCGGGCGTTCGCCAGTTCCGGCAGCGGCTGCCGCAGTTCACGCAGCGGCGGGATGATCTCCTGGTAAAGCGCGAGGCAGGTTTTCACCACCGAAACCAGGCCTGATGCCGCCCCAGTGTGGCCGACGTCCGCCTTGACACTGCCTATCCGGCACGGTGTGGCGCGTTGCTCCGCCCCAAAGAAGGCCGCCAGCGCTTGAATCTCGCTGCGATCTTCCGCCGGTCGCCCCGATCCGTGTGCTTCGACGTATTCCACCGAGGCAGGGTCCACCTCGGCCTCCTGATACGCGCGTTGCAATGCCTGGCGATAAACCTCCGGCGCGCAAACGTCCTCCCCGACGCCTGCTCCGCTGGTTGCACCGATGCCACGCACGACCGCGTAAATTCGGTCCCCGTCGCGCTGGGCGTCCGCCAGGCGCTTCAAAACCACTGATACGGCTCCTTCACCTGGAATCGTGCCGTCAGCGCTGATATCGAACGGCCGGGCTGCACCGCTATGCGAATAGGGCCGCACTGCGTTCGTGGCCAGCAGCGCCCGCAAATCCCCGGTCACCTCCACTGCGCCCGCCAGCGCCTGATCCACTTCATTCTGTTGCAGCGCGCGCACCGCGATTTCCAACGCGCGCATCCCCGAGCAATCCTCGCTTGCTACCGTATGGCTGGGGCCGCCAAAATGAAATTCCTTGGCGATGCGGCTGGCGATGATTCCTGCCAGAGAGCCCAAGGTGCGGTCGGCCGTAAGCGGCGGTATTTCGGGAGCACCGTTTGTTCCTTGGCTTCCGCCTTGTTCCAACATGGCCCAGCGCAAATGGAAATCCGTGGTGCGCAAATCCAATCCCAGCCCGACAAAAACACCGGTGCGTGCCGGCTCCGTTTTGGCTGACTTGGCATCCAGCAAAGCGGCCCGGGCTACTTCCAACATCAGGGCTTGCTGCGGTAGCAATTCGCCCAATTCTTTTGGGGGAATCCGATAGCGATTTAACGGGATGGCCAGGTCATCCAGGTAGTAGCCAGGGAAATTACGGTCTGTCTCACTAAAAACATGTCCCGGCTCTTCGACACCCATGCCGCGCCAGGTTTTTCTCGTCACCGGACGCTCCGCATTTCCACCGCCCAGCACGCGCTCCTGGAACGTCCGCAGATTTGTCCAGCGCCCCACCGTTGCCGCCATGCCCACAATTGCCACCGGCACGGGCGCGGGAATCGGAGCAGCCTGAACGTGCGGTGTTTTCGGCAACCATTCTTCAATGAGTACGTGGGCATTGATGCCGCCAAAACCAAAACCGTTAACCGCCGCGCGCCGGGGAACATCCTCGGCACGGCGTTTCCACGGCAGGCTTTGTTTTAAAATCCGGAACGGACTTTGCGGGAGCGGAACCTTCTCTGCTGGCTGGTGAAAATTCGCCGTGGCTGGCAGGGTGTCGTGTTTCAATGCCAGCAGGACTTTGATCAGGCTGGCGCTGCCCGCTGCTGTGAGCAGGTGGCCGATGTTGGCTTTGACCGCTCCCAAAGTGCATTGCCCGGCCTCCCATTTTCCGCCGTCCCAAAGCCGCCTCAGGCTCGCGAATTCCACCGCGTCGCCCACCGGAGTGCCCGTGGCATGGCATTCGATGAGGTCCACCATTTCCGGCGTCCATCCGGCCTGCTCGTAGGCGCTGCGGAGCGCGCGCAATTGCCCCTCCGAACTGGGTGATAATAAATTACCATCCAGATCGTTGGATAAACCGATGCCGCGTATTACTGCGTGGATGTGATCCCCGTCGTGCCGGGCGTCACTCAGGCGTTTCAGCACCAGCACGCCCGCCCCTTCGCCCACGATCAAACCATCGCCAGCGGCATCAAAGGGGGAACATTTTCCGCTGAGCGATAAGGCGTGCAATTGGCAGAATCCCATCTGGGTATATAGCGAGTCCGGGCGGGATAATCCTCCGGTCAACATGGCATCCGCCCGCCCTGCCAGCAATTCATCGCAGGCCAGTTTCAAAGCGTACAAGGAGGAAGCGCAGGCGGCATCCAGCGTGTAGCTGCCCCCGCTGAGCCCGAGCGCCTTGGCCAAAATCCCGGCGGGCAAACCCGCCACATAACGATTCAACGGGCTGGAGAGTTGCTGACTTTCCGGTTGGCTGGCGGGTTTCACGACCGGCAGCAGCAACGCTTCGCACAAATCCGAGGAAGCGTCGGTCGGCAATGCGATATTCCCCAGAATGACGCCGATGCGGCTGCGATTCGTTGTTTCCAGCCGGGCGCTTTGGAACGCACTTCGGCCAGCTTCCAGCAATAGGTGAAAAACCGGGTCCAGCGTTTCCACCAACTCGGGCGGAAGCTGCAGACCGTCGAGTTTCAGCTTGAAAGGCTCCACGAAACAGCCGCGATCCGTGTACACCCGATCCGGCGTGCCAGCGGTGGGGTGTTGGATTTCGGCAGGGTTGAGGATCCACCGTCCCTCCGGCACGGGGCGATTGGTATCCTCGCCGCGCGCAATAATATTCCAAAAAACATCCAAACTGCGGGCGCCAGGGAAAATTCCCCCGACTCCCACAATTGCAACCGGCTCCGTGAAGGCCCGTTTACCGCTCACGGCCGGGTGTTCGTGAGTCCTGTTCAAGTTATAAATGATTCAGATGGAATGCTTCCTGGAGGGCGGAATCCACCACGCATTCATAGCCTTCAGCCAGTGCCAGCAGGCCGCCCTGGCGGTCAAAGAAATGAATGTCGGCGGTGACCAACGCGGAATCGGCGGAAGTAATCTGGATTTTAACGCGGCTGCCGGCCTTGGGAAAGGCGGTGGCAAACTGGCGGAATCGTTTGAGCGCGCAGGGCAGGGAAGCCGCCTGCCGATGCTCCCAACTCCAAAGAATCATCATCTGGAAGCTGGCATCCAGCGCCAATGGGTCGGACATCCAGTTGGTGCGCAGGGGGTGGTGAATCCAATGCTTGGGCGCGGGTGCGCTTTTCACCAGCGCCATCACGTCGGTGGCGGAACAGGTCTCCATGGCCTCGATACCATGGAAATGCGGGCCGTGAAACAACCGCCCATTGCCATACACGGTGGCCGCGCCATTGCCGTTCCGGTGCGTGGAAGGAGCCAGGATATTGGCGGGAGCAGCGGGCATGATTTCGGCCAGCAGCACGTCCGCGCGCGCATGCATGACCTGGCGCTGACCGTCCCGGCTGACGAGTTGCACCGGCACCCAGCAAAGACCGTCGCGCATTTGACCGGGCTCTGCCAGCACGCTGACAGTGGTGGCCGCTCCGGGTTCAATCACGATGCCTTTGAGCACTTTGAAATTCTCCAGCCCATGGA